>JANMQQ010000128.1:0-4897 GCA_031370545.1 Gammaproteobacteria bacterium | reverse complement strand
GATGGCCACGGTATGAAAATGCTGCAAGAAACCGGTGTGCGCATCGCCATCATCACCGGACGCAGCTCCGAGGTTGTGAAGCATCGCATGGCCAGCCTCGGCATCGAACATGTGTACCAAGGACAAAAAGACAAGCTCGTCGCCTATCAGGATTTAAAAACCAAACTCGCGTTGCACGCCGAGCAAATTGCCTACGTCGGCGACGACGTTGTCGACTTGCCAGTCATGCGCCAAGTCGGTTTGGCGATCGCGGTGGCCGATGCACACGATTGGGTGAAAAAGCATTCGCACTGGCATACGCCGCAACCGGGCGGCCACGGTGCGGCACGCGATGTCTGTGAATTAATCATGGAAGCGCAACACCACCTGGCGTCCAAACTCAGCGAGTACTTGGGCGCGTGAAACCGTTCACGCAGATCCTCAAACCGCTCGCGTGGTTGTTCGTGCTGGCGACATTCGCGGCATTCACGTGGTGGTTGCAGCATCTGGTACAGCCGCTGGCACCGGCGACCGAGCGCACCGTGCGACACGACGCCGACTACACCATGGACACTTTTACAGTGACGGAAATGAACGCTGCGGGCGACACCCATTTTCGCCTGCAAGCCGAATCAATGGAGCACTACGCCGATGATGGCAGCGCGCGTCTGATCAAGCCGCAAATACGTTTTTTCAGCCGCGAACGTGTGCCCTGGACGCTGGTTGCTGATGAAGGCACGGTGTCGGCGAACAGCGATGAAATTCATTTGAACGGCGCGGTGTTGATTGAGCGCCCTGCCTCGGCGACTCAAGCATTGCTGCGTCTCACCACCAGCAACGTGCTGATTCACCCGCACGACGAAGTTGCTGAAACACGCGAGCACGTTATGCTACAAGACCCGTTAAATACTACCCGCGCGGTGGGAATGCGCGTGCAGATGAAGGACGAACGGGTGCAATTACTTTCTCAGGTTCAAGGCCGCTATGCCCCGCGCTGAAATTTTATTTTCCATTGTTTGTTTATTAGTCTCGACCGGCGCCCTCTCTGCTGCTCCGCCTGGGCCCGCATCGACCATTTATCTGGACGCCGATCAAGTCGACATCGACGACAAGCAAGGCATCAGCATCTACGTCGGCAACGTGAAGCTGACGCGCGACCTGATGACCATCACCGCCGACAAAATGACCGTCTACCGCGACAAACAGGATTTGAAAAAAGTCATCGCGGTCGGCGCGCCTGTGCATCTGCATCAAGCCGCCAGCGCCACCAGCAAAGAAACCACCGGCGAAGGTCTGCGCATGGAGTACGACGCGCAAAGCGGCGAAGTGCTGCTCAACGACAACGCCAAACTGCATCAGGAAAGCAACGAATTCACCGGGAGTTTCATTCGCTACAACGTCAACAGCGAAACGGTGAAGGCGGGCAAAGGCGCGGCGACGGGTGAACGTGTGCACGTTGTTATCCATCCCAAAGAAGCTTCGAAAACTCCCGCGCCGTGAGCACACTTTCAGTTCAAGACATCGCCAAGCGCTACCATGGCCGCGACGTAGTCAAGACCATGTCACTCGAGGTGCGGCCCGGTGAAGTGGTCGGATTACTCGGCCCCAATGGCGCAGGAAAAACCACCTCGTTTTATATAATCGTCGGCTTGATTCCCTGCGACCACGGCAAAATTTTGCTCGACGACACCGACGTTACCCGTTTTCCATTGCACGTTCGCGCACAGCGGGGCATTGGCTATTTGCCGCAGGAAGCATCGGTATTCCGCAAGCTGTCGGTGGCTGATAATGTGCTGGCTATCTTGCAAACCCGCCGCGACTTGAGCAAGTCGCGGCGACTTGCGATGCTGGAAGAATTACTTGAGGAATTGCATATCACCCATGTGCGCGACACGCTCGGTTTGAGCCTGTCCGGGGGCGAGCGCCGCCGCACTGAAATTGCGCGCGCCTTGGCCACCGAGCCTAAATTCATGCTGCTCGATGAGCCGTTCGCGGGCGTCGATCCGCTCTCGGTGATTGATATTCAAAAAATTATCACGCACTTGAGCGCACGCGGCATCGGCATTTTGATCACTGATCACAACGTGCGCGAAACACTCGGCATCTGCAAGCGCGCCTACATCATGAACGCGGGCGAGCTGATGAGTGCGGGCACGCCGGATGAGATTTTGCAAAATGAGAAGGTCAAGGAAGTTTATTTAGGCCATGACTTTCGCATGTAAATGGCTTTCTTTTCGGAAAAATTTGGCTGATTGTATTAATGAGTTTGCGGTAAACGCGAACATCAGCCTCGGGTTTTGATCGCCGGGGACGAAATAAAAAGGGGTAGAATGACCGTGAATTTTTCCGTAACCAGCTAACCGCCAGGCGCAATGAAACAATCACTACAACTTCGCATCGGCCAGCACCTGACGATGACGCCGCAACTGCAACAAGCCATTCGGCTGCTGCAACTGTCCGCGTTGGAATTGCAGCAGGAAATGCAGCAAGCGCTCGAATCCAATCCGATGCTCGAAATCACCGAGGATGATGGTGCTGAAGAAGAAGATGCTTCGGTGGAACACGCACACGAACGTGAACCTGAAATGGTCGCAGTCGCGGAGTCGCGTGAAGCCGATGTCGAGATCAACGAATCGACACTCCCCGACGAGTTACCGGTCGACAGTAATTGGGACGATACGTTTGAAACCTTCGACGCGTTAGGTACGTCATCGTCCGGCAGCGGTTCCGACAACGACGGCCGCGAATTTGAAACCCAAAGTCACACCGGGCCCAGCCTGCACGACCACCTGGCCTGGCAAGTGCAGATGGCGCCGTTCTCACCCACCGACTTGTCTATTGCGCTGACCATCATCGACGCCATCGATCACGATGGTTACCTGACCACGCCCATCGAAGAATTACTGCTGGAATTCACCAGCGACCCGGATATCGGTCGCGAAGAAATCGAAGCGGTATTGCATCGCATCCAGCAGTTCGATCCGCCCGGTGTGGCCGCACGCGACTTGCGTGAAAGCATGTTGTTGCAGTTGAAACAGTATCCCGCGAACACGCCCTGGCTGGCCGAAGTGCGACGACTGGTCAGCGAACATTTCGATTTGCTTGCACACCGCGATTATAATTTACTCATGCGCCGCATGAAGTTGTCGGAGTCTGATTTGCAGCAGGTCATTACGCTGTTGCAAACTGTCAACCCACGGCCCTGCGGGCAAATTACCGACCAGCAAACCGAGTATGTGGTGCCGGATGTTTACGTGCGGAAACGCAACGAGGTTTGGAAAGTCGAGCTAAACCCTGACACCTCACCGAAGTTGCGCATCAACTCGATGTACTCCGGCATGGCGCAGCGCTCACGTAATTCCGCCGATTCCACCTACTTAAAAAATCAGTTGCAAGAAGCACGCTGGCTACTCAAAAGTCTTCAGAGCCGCAACGAAACGCTACTTAAAGTCGCGACCTGCATCGTCGAGCGGCAACGCGGTTTTCTCGAATACGGTGACGAAGCGATGCAACCGCTGGTGATGTCGATCATCGCGCAGGAAGTCAGCATGCACGAATCGACCATCTCACGTGTCACCACCAAAAAATACATGCACACGCCGCGCGGCATTTACGAACTGAAATATTTCTTCAGCAGCCACGTCGCCACCGAAGATGGCGGCGAATGCTCATCAACCGCAATTCGCGCCATGCTCAAAAAATTGATTTCGGCTGAGGAGCCTAACAAGCCGCTGAGCGACAGCAAGCTTGCGAGCCTGCTGTCCGATCAAGGGATCAGGGTTGCACGGCGTACGGTTGCAAAATATCGCGAGGCGATGACCATTCCACCGTCCAACGAACGCAAACGTCTCGCCTAGCACGACCACGCGGTTGCTTACATTCATCACGTAAAAACAAGGAGCGGTCTCATGCAAATCGACATCACTGGCCATCACATTGAAATCTCCCCGGCGCTGCGTGACTACACCACGGAAAAGATGGCGCGGCTGGAACGCCATTTTGACAAAATTTCAAAAGTGCACGTGATATTGAGCGTGGAAAAATTGCGCCACCAAGCCGAGGCGACCGTGTCCGCCAACGGTGCCAACCTGTTCGCAAACGCGGAAGAACAAGACATGTACGCTGCCATCGACGCACTGATAGACAAGCTGGATCGACAAGCAAACAAGTTGAAAGAAAAACGCATTGATCAACACCGCTAATGAATGCGGTCGTACGCCGAGCTGACCATCTTATGCAATTGAGCGACATTCTCGCCCCCCAACGCGTGCTTGCAGGCGCACATGCCAGCAGCAAAAAGCGCGCCTTGGAATTGGTAAGTCAAGTGTTGGCTGAACAAGCCGATACTACGCCGCAGGAAATCTTCGCGAGCTTGACCGCGCGCGAGCGCTTAGGCAGCACGGCGCTGGGTTATGGTGTGGCGCTACCGCACGGGCGTATGAAAAAACTCACCGCGACGCGCGGCGCGTTCGTCCAGCTGGTGCAAGGTGTTGACTTCGATGCCGCAGACCGTGGCCCGGTGGATTTACTGTTCGCCATCGTGGTGCCGGAACTGTGCACCGATGAGCATCTGCAATTGGTGGCACAAATCGCTGAGCTGTTCAGCAACGAAGCCATCCGCAATCATCTGCGCCAAGCCAAGGATACCGATGCACTTCTCCAGGCGCTGACACATTGGAACCCGCAGCGCGCGCCATGACGCAAAACCTTTCGGTCGTCACCTTGTTTGCGGCGCACGAAGCAAGCTCGGGCCTGGAGTGGATCGCGGGTCACTCCGGCAAACAGCGTGAACTACACCACCCTGATCATCAGCGCGAGCAGGATATTGGCCGTTTGCTGATCGGCTACATGAACTGCATCCACGCTCCGCGGATTCAAGTGCTCGGACACAAAGAGCTCGACTACCTCAACAAGCTTG
>JANMQQ010000041.1:0-19205 GCA_031370545.1 Gammaproteobacteria bacterium | reverse complement strand
CTGGTACGCGGATTTACGCCTGCAATTTATCGCGAAGTGGCACCTTTTGTCACCGCGCTGCCGGAACGCACGCTAATTAATGTCAATACCGCCAAGCTGGAAGTGTTGCGCACCCTTGATGAAAATACTACCTGTGTCGATGTTACTAAGCTGGGGCGTGATGAAGAGGTGTTGACAGTGAGCACAAGCGATGCGTCTACGAAGGCCAAGCCGACGGTTTTCACTGACGTAGAAAAATTCCTGCAAGATGTAGGTGCCGGATGTAAATTCGCGGGCTTTACCCGTCCTCCCACGACCGGCAACGCAAGTCCGCCGCCGGTCGCAGCGGGACTCGAAAAACCTGTCGAGGTCCTCAGCATCAACACCAGTTACTTCCAGGTCAACGCCTACGCCGAAGTCGGCCCGGAAGATCATCGGGTTAAAGTGAAGTTATATAGCGTGTTGCAGCGCAAGGCGGGTAAAATCGCCACGATTTCGCGCGCACAAGGATTCGAATAAGTGGCCAGGAAACTTTTAATTCGTTTTGCCCCGCTGTCCCCCGGTGCTGATCCGGCCCTGGTGGACTGGATGCAGATCGGCGAGGACGGCAAGGCCGACAGTATCCGGCGCGGTTCGCTGGATGAGGTCGGCCCGCTGGCGCACGGCTGCCGCGTCATCGTGCTGGTGCCGGGCATCGATGTTTTGCTGCTGACCGCGCAAGTGCCTACACAAAATCGCCAACGCCTGCTTAAGGCGATGCCGTTTTTGCTCGAAGAACAACTGGCAAGCGACATTGAAGATCTGCACTTCGCGCCCGGCGAACGTACTGGAGACGGTAGCGTGCCCTGTGCGGTGGTGGCGCGCACTCGCATGGACGAGTGGCTGGCGCGCTTGCGCGAATTTCATATCAACCCCGATGTGTTGGCGGTGGATTTTCTCGCGTTGTCGTACGAGCCGGGTGTGTGGACCGTGTACAAAGATGCCAATGGCGTTTCGCTGCGCAGCGGTCAACAGTCCGGCCTGTTCGTTGAGCTTGACAATTTAGTGCCGATGCTCGAAGTCGCATTTGATCAAGCCGGTGCACAGCGCCCGGCACGCCTGCGAATCCTGGATGCCGACGCGCCAACCGCAATGCCCGATCTCACCGCGCTCAACATTGAATTTACCCATGAGTCTTATGACGCGCAGGCGTTCTTGCAGTTGGCGCATGACATCGACCGCGCCAACACCATCAACTTGTTGCAAGGCGATTACAGCCGTCGCGAACAAATGGGCAAGCTCTGGCGCCCTTGGATTCCGGTCGCCGCGCTTGCTGCGGCGTTCGTGGTGGTGCATTTGGGCCTGAGCGCGATGGATTACGTGCACTATAAAAAGCAGGGTCAGGAGTTGCAGGCGCAGGTCGAGAAGGTTTATCTGGACACGTTTCCCAACGAGAAGCGCGTGCCGAATGCGAAAGTACAAATGGAGCAGCACTTGAAAGAATTGCGCGGCGGCGGTAAAGGCGGCGGTGTCGGATTTCTCGGTTTGTTAGGCGGCACGGCCAGCATTTTGAAGCATACGCCAGGGCTGGAACTGCGCAGCGTACGTTACAAAGAGGGCAAGCTTGACATCGACATGACGGTGCGTGATCTGCAAATTCTTGATCAACTCAAACAGACATTGACCCAGCAGGCGGCAGTGGAGGTGGAGATCGTTTCCGCCAACGCGCGCGGCGATCTGGTCGAGAGCCGGTTGCAATTGCGGGGGCACGGCTCATGAAAGCCTGGTTCGCCGAGCTTCAGCCGCGCGAGCGGATGATGGTGATCGCGGGCGCAATCGCGCTGGGGATTTTGATCTTTTACGCCGCAGTGTGGGACCCATTGGTCAGCGGGGCGAGCAGCAAGGCTGCGGCGGCCGAAGAGCAGCAGAAACTACTGCAATGGATGCAAAAATCGGCCGAGGAAGTTAAACGCTTACATCCGGCGGGCAGTGCTGCCGCACAATTGCCGCCCGGTCAAAGTTTGCTGGGCGTGATAGATCAAACATCCAAGAGTGCCAACCTCGGTGGCGCAGTCAAGCGCGTGAAGCCGGAAGGCGAAAACAAGGTCAGTGTCTGGCTGGAAGACGCCAGCTTCGACGACACCATGCTATGGCTGGAAAATTTACATCGCACCTTTGGGGTGGATGTTGACAATATTGTGGTTGATCGAAAAACCACGCCCGGCAGGGTGGACGCACGCATCGAGCTCGCTGGTGGTGCGCATGCGTAGGTGGCAGGTGGCCGTGCTGGTCGTGGTTTTGTATCTGGTGTTCCTGGTTGTGACTATTCCTGCGCCGCTGGCTTACGGCCTGCTGAAAAAGAAACTTGCTCCGGAAACGCCGCTGGTATTGGGCAGTGTGTCGGGCACGCTGTGGTCGGGGCGTGCTGCCCCCGCGATGGTCGGTGGGCAACGTGTGGATTCGTTGACCTGGACGATTCAGCCGTTGGCGTTACTGATCGGCCGCATTCAGGCCCACGTGGAATTTCGCTACGGCGACAGCTACGGCAATCTGGTGATCGCGCGCGGCTTCACCGGAAAAATCTACGTCAAGAATATTGATGCGCGTGTTGACTTGAAGCGCATGCGATTGTTGTCGCAGGTGTTGCCATTGGGTATGGAAGGCGCGCTGCTACTGAATATGAAAACATTCAGCTTTGATCGTCGTTCCATTATTGAGGCCGACGGCCAGCTTGCATGGGATGGTGCGGTCATCACGGTGCCGTCGCGTACTGAGTTCGGCAATCTGCGCGTCACTATCACCACTGAAAATGACGGCGTGAAAGCGGCGTTGGCTGACGGTGGCGGGCCTTTGCAGGCGCAAGGCTTGTTGCTCGTGACACGCGATGGCAATTACAAATTCACCGGTGCGTTTTCCGCGCGCGATCCCAACCAGCGCATGCTGGTGCAAGGTTTGCAAATGCTCGGCCGTCAGGGTGCGGACGGCAAAGTAAGTATTGTCAACAACGGCGCCTTGGCGCAGCTGTCTGGCTATTTTGAGAAAGCGGAAGCTGCGGCAACCAAATAAAGTTTCTCCTGCCGCCGAAACGGCAGGAGAATAATTACACGTTAGAAACTATGCGTTACAACATTGGTATTGCCAGCAACAGTGACCAAAGTATAGAGATTGGACAATTTCAGCCGGGCATACACTTCGTCGGTACCCAGGTCTTCGTTCAGTAAACCTTCGCCAACCGTGGTTTCAAATGCGACATTTTCCGACGCGCTGGGCGTGCCGTCCGGGAAATACTTGGCGTTGGGGATGGTGTACAAAAAATCATCCGCGCCGGTCAATCCGGAATCCTCACCCCACAGCTGGCAGATGAGTTTGAACTGAAGACCTTGCTTCATCTGCGCCATTTCAAATGCGCTGAAATTAACTTTGCACGTGACCATGACTTTTGCGGACTTGGCGGTGTGGTTGTGGTTGATGGTTAGATTGCGGTTCGTGATGGTAGCCATGAGACTCTCTCCTATCTATGGGTGAATGTTTCAACTTCCGCTGAGGGCATAATTGTCAACTTGCGGACCATTGTTTCAATACGTACTTTCCCGGTGGACATCCCACTGCAAGTACGAGACGAATCATGTGACTTGGACCGGTCTATCCGCAGTAAACAATTGCCGCTTCTCCATCTGTAAAAATGGGCATTGCGGATACCAACAATTCACCGCGCAGTATTAACTCGGATAGCAGCAACACATGGTTGATCCTCTGCGTCGTAGTGCCTGGTGTGTGCTGGTGTCCTCGTTGGCGTTTGCGGGCATGGCGGCATTGATCAAACATCTGGCCGTTAACATGCCGACCGAAATGACGGTGTTCTTTCGTAATCTGTTCGGGTTGATCGCGCTCGCGCCGTTGTTGCTGCGCAGCACGGTGCCGTTGAAAACCAACAATCTTCGTTGGCATATCGACCGGGCCGTGTTTGGGGTCGCAGCGATGTATTGTTTTTTTTACGCACTGGGCAGATTGCCGTTAGCCGATGCGGTGCTGCTCAATTACACTGCGCCGATTTTTACGCCTTTAATTGCACTGCTGTGGCTGCATGAGCGCGTGCCGCGCACGGTTCGTTGGGCAATTGCCGTGGGCTTTGTGGGCGTGGTGTTAATACTCAAGCCCGGGCACGTGCTGTTTTCTCCCGCCACTTTGGTGGGCCTGGCTTCCGGGGTGTTCGCTGCGTTCGCCATGACCTCGATCCGGCGCATGGCGCAAACCGAGCCAACGCTGCGCATCGTGTTGTACTTTTCGGTAGTGGCTACTGGCGTGTCGGCGATCCCGCTGCTCTGGGCTTGGCAGAATATTACCTGGTCCGAACTCGTTCCGTTGGCGGCCCTGGGTGTGCTTGCCAGCATCGGTCAATTGTTTCTCACCAAGGCCTACACACTGGCCCCAGCGGCACGCGTGGGCGCATTGACTTATGCGACCGTGGTTATCGCCGCCGTGCTGGGCTGGATTTTCTGGGGCGAGGTGCTTGACATATTTTCTTTGGGTGGAGCTTTACTGGTAGGTATCGGCGGCACCTTGGCCATGCGCCGGTATTTCTAGACGATTGATGCGAAAAACTGGGGATAGTGATGCCACGTAGCGTGCGTCATGCGCACGATGCCGTATCTCACCGGCGAACGTCGTGCGCATGGAGCACGCTACTTAACGCCAGGGTCGGGCTTCGATGCGCAATTTGCCACGCAAGCCGGGCCGGGCTTTCTGTTCGATCAAAATGTCAAAACTCAGCACGGGAGCATCGTTCGCGCCACCTTCCAGCAGGCGCGTTACTGCATCCACGCCCGGCTTTCCGGGGTTGATGTCTTGAAAGCCATATTTGATGCGCCAGCCACCCGGAGCTTGCGCATCGGAAAAAGCTTCGACAAGAATCAGCTCGCGCAGGATGAAACCGCCTTCGTAGTGGCGTTTCAGAAATAGAGATCCGTCCACTTCGTAATCAGGTACCAGTATTTTTAAATCAAACGCGAAGCTGACCGATTTGGTGGTTTTCTTAACGCTTTTGTTCGGATCGAGAAAGATCGTGAACAGGTGAGGACTCCGGCTGCGATCCGGCGCACGCTGACCGCCGTCAGCGCCCGGGAACAATTCGCTGTAGCTACGGAAGATCGCGGAATTTTCACGCACCTCGCGACGCGTCATTTGCCACTGGCAGCCGCGCAGGCTGGCGACAATTTCGAATTGATAGGATGCGCGCACTGCTTTGCCATCATCGAATGCCTTTTGCACTTCCAACGGCAAGGTGATGTCGTCGACGTCGAGAATGCCGTCCACGCGCAGCGCGCCGAATAAAAAACGGGTCAGGTTTTGATAACCCTCCTCGGAATTAACGATGCCGTAATGCCCCGAGTGGCTGCGGTTCACAAATGCGCGCGGCGAACGCACATCGTTGCCGTCCGTGCCAAGTCCATGGGTGGTTGCGTTTTCGATACGCACTAATCCGTCGCTGGCGTCGCCCGCCGCCCAGGCCGATCCGCCAAATGCTACGGTGTAGTCACGCGGATTGGTGCCGATCAAATTAAAGATGCGTTCGGGCGGAAAATTTTTCACCACCGAGACATCGTCCCCTTTGGGCACGTCGAGGTATTCAGCCATCTTGTCGCGATTGAAATTGTTAACGTCGCCAAACGAGAGCCAGCCTGGAATGTTGCGCACAATGCGCATGTCTATACCGTTGTGCGGTGTCGCGTACGTAAACAGCTTGTCAACCGCAGCGCGCGCCTGCGCTGAGCCAAGTTTGCTGTTTTGCAGGAAGGCGCGGCAAATCAATCCACCCATGGAGTGGGCCACCAGATAAACGCGAAAATCTTCGGGCGTCATCTGGTTGTCCGGGTTCGCGCACACCTTATCGCGCAAGCGCAGGATCAATTTGTCAAGACCGGTCGCGAACTGCTCAATCGGTGGGGTGCCCTTACCGTCGCCAAAATCTTTGGAGGCCTCGTCGTAGTAGCGATAAATAACGATGCACCGGTAGGGGACCGGGTTATCAAAACGATCGGCGGCGACCAAATCGTCACCGTCCACGAACACATCTTCGTACTTGTGGTCGCTCATCAAACGCACCAGCGGCGACTCAAAATAGAAACGCTTTACGTCGCCGGTCCATGCCACGCGCGCCTTGGTCGAGCCGATATTAAAACCCATGTACGGGTCGGCCACGGTCTCTTCAATTTCACTTTGTGTGGCGGCAAAACCACGAATGTAAATGATCGGGTGGTAAGGATGTTGCGAAGCGGTGGGCATCAGGGAGCCTGCGAAAGTGTCAAGACTGAATCGGTCAATTCAAGTTTGGAGTGATGCTGGCAAGTGGGCGGTGTCCGGAAGTGCTACGCCATGAACAAGGTCAGACCATAAAAACTGTAGTCTTCAGCTTGAAGACGTCAAGGAGAAACCGAAACTTAAAAGTTAAATACAGGGCACCTTATGACTAAATGACTTATTTTGCCGTGTCGGCGCGACTGCTCAGATACAGCAGCGAACACATGGTCATGCATAAGCGGGTATGAATAGTGGATGTGGTGATTGCCGACGCCGCAAATAATAGCGCTGGGATGCCAATGACGATCAAAATTTGTTCGCCGATATTGCCGCCGTCCTGGGCGTAGGTGGTCAATGCGACGCCAAGAAATATCATCGACGCGGAAACGGAGCGGCTGGTGCGCCAGAGACGGATTTGTTCCTGTAATTGTTCCACGCTTGCACCGCGCGCATTAAAAAACAGGTAGGAAAATAAAAAAGACTGCAAGCGTGTGTAGCGCGCGCGTTGGGTAATCCAGCGTTGCGGAGGCCAGAAGGCCCAGGGTGGATCGTTGATGAAGTGCAGGTAATCTTCTCCGATCAGTGGATGATGCACCTGCATCAAATCGCCGAGCCATGCGTAGTCTTTACGTAACAGCCAACGTTTGAAGGTCAGGATTTCTAACAGCGTGAAAATCCACGGTGCAGACATTTCCAGCAGCAAGCCGGTGCAAAAAATCAGAATCACCGCCAGCGTCGCAAGGAAGGTGCTGACCATCGGTTCCAGCAGCTTGCCGGTGAACGGTGCGCTGAGCGTGACAAAGCGTTCTGCCCAGTGTTGCCAGAGCACCACCGCTTGCGGAAAAGTAATGTCATGACCGGCGATTTGTAAACCCAGCAGCGTGGCAAAGATAAACAGATTCAGCAGCAACACACCGCCGGTGATGCCGTAATCAGTGAGTTGCACCATCGGCTTCATCGCGTTGGCCCACGCTGTAACCACCACGCCGATGCACCACCCGCGATGCAACCGATAATATTGCCGATGCCAGGAAGCACCGTGCCCAACGCCGCGCCGCCCAAACATCCTGCTCCAGCGGACACCCAGGGATGCGTCGTGCTCGAGGATGGCTCCGCTCCTGCCATCAGCGTGGGCGTGAGCTCGGTCGGATTGTCCAGCGCGACAGCGGACTGGCTGGTCAGTAGATAGCATATCAACAAACATGCACTTGCAGTGGTGGCGTTCATGATCTGGCTCCATCGAGTGGTTGGCATCCACGGCGACAGGCAGACGCCGAGTGTTGAGTAAGGATTATAGCCGCTCGGGTGGAGCGCGAGCGCGTTCAAATTCTTTCATCACGGCGTGCGTTATTCACCGTCGCGCAGAGGGTGCGCTGCGCGCTCGTCAGTTTTCGGCGTAGAATTCGGCAGTCACGAATGTGCCGTCAACCGCTGGAATGCCATGAAGGAAAAAGCAAATTACTTAGCGCTCACGCTGGTGATTCCAGGGTCGCGCGGGGCCGCGCCGAACGATCCCATGCCCGCAGTCACAGTGCGCCCGCAGGCGTTGGAATTATTGCTGTCGCGCGCACAATGCGTACCCGCGGACGCCGATCTCGACAGATTGTTATGTGAATTGTTTGACGTTACGTTGCCGCCCGACGTCGGCGTGCCCATCGCACCGATGACGTTTGCGTTGGATCACGGCGACGTTCCGGCGGGGTACTGTCTGCGCGCTGATCCGGTGCATGCCATTGCGGATCGCGATGTGCTGCGTATTCTTGATCCAACCGAGTTGTCGATCACCGCAGCGGAAGCACGGGACTTGGTCGTGACATTAAATAATCATTTCGCACAAGACGGGTTGCAGTTTGTGGCGCCGCATCCCGCGCGCTGGTATCTCGCGTTACCGGCTGATCCGCAGATGCGCGCGCATTCCCTGGCCCATGTTATCGGCGCCTCACTGCATGACTATCTGCCTTTTGGTGAAAGCGGCAAACGCTGGCAAGGCATTCTCAATGAGGCGCAAATGCTGCTGCACGAACACCCGGTGAACAACGCGCGGGAAGCGCGTGGCGAATTGCCGATCAACAGCGTGTGGTTCTGGGGCGGCGGTCAGGTGCCGTCGCTGCCACAAAAAAAATGGGCGCAAGTGTGGAGCGACAATGTCGTCGCACTGAGCCTCGCCAAGTTGTCGCATGTGCCGCGCACCGGCGCACCCGCAAGTGCCCGAGCTTGGCTACATGAGGCGATTACTCCCGGAGAACATCTTCTCGTGCTGCCCAAACATGTTGATTTGGCAAGCATGGACGCCGAATGGTTTGCGCCGTTGTGCGAAGCACTGAAAAACAAGCGGCTACAGCGCCTAACGCTGCATGTGTTGAACGGCGTGGCTTACGGCGTCGATGCCGCTGCACTCAAACGCTGGTGGATACGGCGTCGGCCACTGGCGCAGATTTTAGGTGCATAGCTGTATCTGTCGAGACCGGGACCGGAATAGCAGCTTGCCGACGTGGCATTGGTCTGGTCACAGGCAGAACGGTATCGGAAGCAGCGCGACGTACTCCGCGTCGCGCTGCCACCGCAGGTTTAATCCTAGTTGCGAATCCGGATGCTCGTCCGGGCATCGTTGTTTGAAATGTTTGGGTCCACGGCGTCGCTGTCCAGAGATACGCCTAGCACCGCAGTTCCGGCGACACGAGCACGGGAAAGTATCCCGACTTTTACCGTTGCCCCCGCGTTCATCGTCCCAATCGTACAGGCGATTTCACGCCTCCCAATGACACTAATCAGCTCGCAACGTCCTTGTGAAACCAAGGCGTTCACAACAGAAAAGTTGCCCGGTAGCGTGCTGCGCACGACGACCCCACTCACCGCATCGGGGCCGGGATTCGTTACTTCGGCGCTTTGCAAAACAACACGATTGAGCTTCACGGGATTGGGTGTCACGGTCTGTGAGATCGCCATATCGGCAACCGGTTTGATGATCAAGTCGCTGGTCAGCCCGAGTACCCCGTTGTAATACATGCGAACGGTGTAGGTTCCTGGTGTCATCTTTCCAAGAAAATACCGTGCTTCCTGCGAGATCGGCTGGCCGACACAGCCCGCGTGCGTACCGACCAGCGACAAGTCGAGACGAATCTCATTGCCAGCGACAGTTTGATAGTTTGCCGCTTCGTAGCAGGAACTCGGCAGGGTTGCGGTAACCACTATGGAAACATCGTCGGCCCTGTTGGGCACGGCAGGCGTCACCGTCAGGGCGGGATTGGCCGGCGTTACATCCGGCATGACCGTGAGGTCCCGGCTGTTTCCCGGCACGCCGTTAAAGTAGGTGGCCACGTGATAGGTTCCTGGAGGAAGCTTGCCGAGCGACGAACTACGGTAGTCAAACGGCGAGAGCACGGCGGCGCAGATTCCCCCGGTCGCAACCACCGTCACGTCGGCGCGAATGGAGTTGCCGGTAACGCTGGTGGTACCGGACGCGGCGTAACAACTACTGGGCATTATCCATGACGTCCGCAACTGGACTGCGTAATTGCTCGGAGGCAGCGGTTTTACAAATAAAGAAACGACCTGTCCTTCCAGCGGAACCACCACGACATCCGCTGCGGTCACGTCAAACGATGCATTGAAAAGCAGTTGAAAGGCCGAGGTCGTACCCAGTCGGTTATAAACCTCCACAGCATACTGGCCGGCAGACAGCACACCAACGGGAACCGTAACCGTGCGGCTGGTGATCACTTGTGCGCAAGGGCTGCCCGGTGCCGTATTCACAGTTGTGAGTTCGATGCGTATCAGGTTCGCAGCGACGCTATACGTGTAGGTTCCGTTATGACACGGATCGGGTACATCCCAGGTCACCTCAAGCTGAACACTGTCGTTAATCGTCGGTGCCGCCGGCGTAATGGTGACTCCCGCTGACGCCACCCATGGCATCAGCCACGCGGAAAACACGGCAAATAAAGCCAGAACTGCCCTTCGAATAGTTTGCGGTTCCATATCTGTTCCTCCTGATTGAACTACGATTGTCCAGACGCGGCTGACTTCCCTCAACGCCGTAAGCGTCCTGGGCGCAGAATGTCTTGTATTGGCACTCGCTGTATATGGCGCTTTTGGGGTAGGTGCATCTACCACCCGGAAGACAAGGCGTCAGGTATTGTGTGTTGGCGAATGATGCTGAATCCAGGTTGCTGAATCGTTCAGATACTCATCTTTTCGCCTGCGGATAATTCGGGTTGACGTTCCAAAATAAAATGGGACAATAGTCCCGCTTATGAAAACAACCGAACGGGGGATGATCGAAGTCGCGCTACGCATGATGCGCCCTTTGATCCGGATGCTGATGCGGCATGGGGTGTCATACGGGGACTTTGCGGAACTGGCGCGTCACGCTTACGTTGACGTGGCGCAGAACGATTTCCAGATTCCCAATCGAAAACTGACTACCTCGCGCATCGCTGTCGTGACCGGGCTGAGTCGTAAAGAAGTGCTGCGGCTGCTGGATGCGCCGGTCAAAGGCAAGGCCGACGAACGTGAACGCTCGAATTTCAATCGTGCTAATCGCGTGGTCAATGGCTGGTTGACGGATGCGGAGTTTCGCAATGCCAAAGGCGCGCCTCGGCCGCTGTCACTGAAAAGCGGGCCGGGCTCATTTCCCGCGCTGGTTAAACGCTACAGCGGCGATATTACCGCCCGCGCAATTCTCGATGAGCTGATTTCTGCGGGAGCCATTGTCAAGACCGGTAACCGAACCGTTCAGCTCCAGGCGGCGGGGTATGTGCCGACAAAAAGCGATATTGCCAAGGTGCAGATCGCCGCGACGTGTGCGTCCGACTTGCTCGATACCATCAACCTCAATCTCACGTGCGCGCCCGTCGATGCGCGCTTCCAGCGCCAGGTGACATACCACGATCTGCCGCAGTCGGTAATTGACAACTTCCGCGCCCTCAATCGGGAAAAATCCAATCAGTTGCTCGTGGAACTGAACGAGTGGCTGGCGCGTGAGAAGCGTGAAACCACTGCGAAAAAGGGCGAAAAGCGTGGGCGCGCGGGTACCGGGATTTATTATTTCGAAACTGTCGACGACAAGGTGGGTGAATGAAAACGTCAGTCTTCGCGCTGCTCTTTTATGCAAGTGTTTCCCTGCTCCAGGGTTGCGGCGATTCGGATGGAATCACAGGAACCGGGGTGATCAGCCCGACACCGACACCCGTCGGTTCGACCTCAATACCATATCCGCGCGTCATCCGCGGCGCAGTGCAGAAAGGGCCGTTCAGCGTCGGAACCTTGATCTATGCCAACCGTTTGTCGACTGCGGGGCAGTCCACCAGCGACACCATTGTCACTAGCACGCAAACCGATATCGGTACGTTTGCAGTTGAATTGTCAGAACCTGGCGTATTGCAATTATTGGCAGATGGCTTTTACTACAATGAAATTACCGGCTTGCTGTCGCAAGAACGGCTGACGCTCAATGCAATACTCGAGGCCACGTCGTCGGTGGCGCCACGTTCGTACGTCAACGTGCTTACCCATCTTGCTTACCACCGCACCTGGTCCCTGATGCGCGGTGGAATGAAAGCACCCGATGCTATTGCGACAGCGCAGACTGATTTGGTGACGGCCCTCAATCCGTTGTTTCCAGCTGCAAATCTCCCGGTGTTTACCGATATGTCGGTCTACAACGGCGGGGATTTATCGCCAATTGGCAATGCGTATCTGCTCGCCGTCTCTGCAACTGTGTATCAAGCGGCCATAACCCGGGCACGTGTCAGCGGCAAGTCGGTGGATGCCGAACTCACTTTATTGCTGAATACGCTGGCCGACGACATGGCGCAGGATGGCGACATCGACAATCCTGCGGTGATCGATGAATTCATTGCTGCCAGCCGTGCGCATCGATCCCGATGCCATTCGGTTCAACTTGAGGCAGCTTAGTGTACAGGCCATCAACACAGAGCTTGAGGTGGCGGATCTCAACCTTTTTATCGACACTGACGGCGACGGCATCGTTAACGCGGACGACCCCGACGATAACATTGCGGATGCACTTGATCCGCAGCCGTATGTCAAAGTGGTTGCTACCGGAACGCTTACGAGTCTGCCGGCCTCGGGTGTACGGACAGGAGTGCAGGTTATAAATGTCGAGACCAACGATTATATGAAGTTCAGATGTGGGCTCAAGCAAACAGCGGGGTGAATATTATTAACCAGGAGGTCAGCGAGCCTCGGTTAACATCACCCGCTGTTCCGGTCGCGACGTACTAAGAGCCTGTTCAAGATCTCATTGGAGGGCGCATTGTGGCGTTAAAATCGAACTCAGAATGCTCACATACTGCGTGTATGCTCCGCTGCTTCGTTCGATTTTGCCTTGCACTGCATCCCTCCAATGAGATCTTGAACAGGCTCTAAGGGTTCGCCGTGGTGGATCCAATCGAAGGTTCCTTGTTGAGTCCTGGCGCATCAACACCTTGATCAGGTCGAATCGACAATATTAAACGGAGGTCGTATGTCTTCGATACCCAGGAATGTTACGCATACGAAAGCAACACTTGACGACATTGCAGTGCGTTCATTCGTCGAGCATGAATCAACGCAACGCACGGCGGCGGTTCAGGGCATTCTCAAAACTACCATCACCATTCCCCCCGAGCTCGCACGCGAGCTTGAGAAATGCGTGCGCATTGGTGGGGTATCCGATCAATTGCCGTCACGACTGGTGCGGCTGACGCCACGAGAACGGGAGACGCTCAAGTTGCTGGCGCGCGGACACAGCAATAAGTTGATCGCGCGCGAACTCGGCATCGCCGACAGCACGGTTAAGGTGCATATCAAATCTATACTGCGCAAGCTGGGCGTGCGTTCGCGCGTGGCAGCGGCATTGATCGCTTTTGAAAACGGATTGGTAGCGAAACCCTAGCGCGCATAGCCCGGCGGTCTGCTTGCCCTCCGTTACCCTCGTCGTTGTGTCATTCACTCGCATCACGCCAATAACCGCTTACAATGCGTCAGCTCGCAGCGCCGTCGTTCTCGTCGATCTTGGACCAAGAAAGCTTAGCTCTCGCAGATTTTGGAGTCATGTAGTGACAATTAATATTAGCCGCCGCACGCCCGCTGCGCATCAACTACCCGACGACTTGCATCCGGTGCTCGCGCGGATTTACGCGGCACGCAGCGTCACGGCGCCGGAGCACCTTGAGCATGCGCTGGATCGCTTGCTGCCGTATCAGGGATTGATGGGGATCACGCATGCAGCGGCGTTGCTGGCGGATGCAGTTATCATGCAGCGCCGCATCCTCATTTTGGGCGACTTCGACGCCGACGGCGCCACCAGTTGCGCGTTGGCGGTGCGGGCGCTGCGGTTGCTGGGTGTCCAGCAGGTCGACTATCTGGTGCCGAATCGTTTTGAATATGGTTATGGCCTGACCCCTGAGATTGTCGCGGTGGCTGCGCAGCGCAAGCCGGATGTGCTGATCACGGTCGACAACGGAATTTCCAGCGTTGAAGGTGTACGTGCCGCGAAGGCTGTTGGCATGTCTGTGGTGGTCACTGATCATCATTTGCCGGGCGAGCAATTGCCGGAGGCCGACGCCATCGTGAATCCCAATCAACGTGGCGATACCTTTGCGAGCAAAAATCTGGCCGGGGTCGGTGTAATTTTTTACGTGATGTTGGCGCTGCGCGCGCAACTGCGTGAACGCGGCTGGTTCGGGCAGGGTAAGCGTGATGAGCCCAATCTCGCACGTCTGCTCGATTTGGTAACACTCGGCACCGTGGCCGACGTGGTCCCGCTCGATTTCAACAACCGCATTCTGGTTCAACAAGGTCTGGCACGTTTGCGTAAAGCGCAGTGCTGCGCGGGCATCCGGGCGTTGTTGCAGGTCAGCAACCGTCGCTGCGAACGTGTCGTTGCGGCAGATTTGGCGTTCGCGGTGGCGCCGCGCCTCAACGCAGCCGGAAGGTTGGACGACATGTCGCTGGGCATTGAATGTCTGCTCACCGACAGTGAAGATCACGCCCTGGCACTTGCGCAGCGGCTGGACGAGCTCAATCACGACCGCCGCGAAATCGAAACGCAAATGAAAGACCAGGCGCTGGCGGCGTTGAAGACTTTGCAATTGAATGAAGACAGTCCCGAACTACCGGTCGGATTGTGCCTGTTTGATCCGGATTGGCATCAGGGCGTGATCGGCTTGCTCGCGGCGCGCGTGAAAGAAAAATTTCATCGACCGGTGATCGCGTTTGCGCCGTCGAACAACGACGAGATCAAAGGCTCGGCGCGTTCGGTGAGTGGTTTGCACATCCGCGATGCCTTGGATGCGGTGGCTGCCCGTCACCCTGGTTTGGTGCAAAAATTCGGTGGCCACGCGATGGCGGCGGGTCTCACGTTGCGCCGCGCAGATTACGAAGCGTTCAGCGTGGCCTTCGACACGGAAGTGCGTCGCCATTTGCAGCCTGCCGACTTGTGCGGTGTGATCCACAGTGATGGTGAATTACACCCCGACGAAATAACTCTCGACCTGGCACACCTGCTGCGCTACGCCGCCCCGTGGGGCCAGTTGTTTCCAGAACCTTTGTTCGACGGTAAGTTTGATCTGGTGCAGCACCGCGTGGTGGGAGAGCGGCATTTAAAAATGGTGTTACGCGCGCCAGGCGAAACGCGCCTGATCGACGCCATTGCGTTTAACACCAATGCGAAGTTGTGGCCGACCACCACGCGCCAAGTCAACGCGGCCTATCGCATCGACATCAACGAATATCAAGGCAGGCAAAGCGTGCAGCTCGTTGTCGAGCATGTGGAGCCGGTGATCATCAATATATAGTCAGCCGCAGAGCTGAATTGAGTATTCTGATGGGGGAGTAAATGCGAATACTGTTAAGGCCCAATTAAAGGAAGGCGCCGAAGATTGTGCAGACTTGTTTTACATGGATGTGGAATTGAACGATGACGAATCATTTTACGAGCCTGCTGAGTTTGAAGGGAAAGTTCCCCCGAAATTCGAGTGGATCACACTCCAGTTGGCAGAGCTCAAGTAAACTGCGTCACCGTTTGATAAAGAAGTGCGCGGAATGAAAAGTCAACTTACTGTCATTGTCCCCGCCTACAACGAAGTCGATAGCATTGTTGACACTGTGCGCAGTATCCAGGGTCAGACTTTGGCTCCGGACGAAATTATCGTCGTCGACGACGGCTCGACCGATGGCACCGGCGACGCAGCTAGAAAATGCGGTGTCACCGTCATCCGCCCACCGGTGAATACGGGTTCCAAGGCGGGTGCGCAAAATTTCGCATTACGCCAGGTCAAGACTGAATTTACGATGGCGATTGACGCCGACACCATGTTGGCACCTGACGCCATTGAGTTGTTGATGGCTTCGCTGGTCGTCCCCAGTGTGGTTGCTGCATGTGGATTCGTCTTGCCGCGGTTTGTAAAAACGCTCTGGGAACGCGGCCGGTACATCGAATATCTGCTGGCGTTCAGTTGGTATAAGCCAATTCAAGACTTTTATCAGAAGCCGCTGATTTCTTCGGGCTGCTTTTCCGCGTATCGAACTGAAGTACTTTGCTCGGTTGGCGGCTGGAATACGCGCACGATGGCGGAAGACATGGATCTGACCTGGACGTTCTATCAGAAAGGACATGATGTTCGGTTCATTCCCAAAGCACTGTGTTACCCGATTGAACCGCATAATTTTCATTTCATGAGCAAGCAGCTCAAACGCTGGTCGCACGGGTTCATCCAAAACGTATCACTGCATTGGCGCGCGAATCTGCATATTCCCTATCTGCGCGAGATCGTCGCGGTGGCGCTGTGGGATGCGATTGTCGCTTCGCTGGTGTATTTGATCGTGATCCCGGTGCTGGCCATCGTATTTAAGGAGCCGCTGTTCGTGCTGGCCTATCTGATTGATCTGCCTGCCATCGTGGTGCCGGTGCTTTTCACTTCGGAAGGGCGCCGCCATCCGCTGCGCGTGCTGGCGAGCCTGCCCGCATTTTTCGTTTTGCGCACAGTGAACGGTTATTTTATTGTTAAAGCAATCTGGGACGAATGGATCATGCAACGGCGTTTAAACGTCTACGAGAAGGGACACTAACCATGAACGCGGGACTACCAGGAACCGGAATCGGCGGCGTATTTTATCTGTTGTCGGCGTTACTCATGCCGCTGTTTGAGGTCGTGAATACGTTGCGCGGGCGCAGCAGTTGGTCGCGTTGGGGATTACTGCTCAAACAGCTGGTTATGGCCGCAGGTATCCTCGCCGGAATGTGGGCACTCGGTGTGGTGTTAGGTTTGTTGCTGGAAGCGCGACCTGACCATGAGATCGCACGCATGATCAACTCGCATGTCGCCGGGCAGTTTGAGCAGGCGACGAAAATCAATGTCTTTCATATCGCGCCAGTTATCATGTCGATCGTGACCCTAACAATTATTATCACCACCACCAATGTGCTGCGCATATTTTACCCACCCGCTGATCCTCAATAACGCTCGTCGCGTGTTAGGCGTGTGCGTCCAATAATGGTCGCACCGCGTGACGCAATCCGTCGTCAGTTCTTGTGTGCACTTACCGTTCTGCTGTGTTCGACTCATGGCAGCGACGCGAGTGCCGCGCAATCCAACGAACAGACCTTGCAGCAACAAGCTTATGCCGCGTATCGGGCGCGAGCGATTGCCGCGAGCCGTGCGCGCAACGAAAAAGTCGTCGCTGATAATACTTTTGAAGCGGGCAATCTCGAGCAGGCTGCGAAGCTCTATCTGCACGCGCTGGCCGTCGCGCCAGAGGCGTTTTACTACGACGAAAAAAAGGAGATTGCGACGCGACTCGTCCGCGCCAACCACAAGGCCGATGCCATCGCGATTTTGGAGCAGTTGCTGAGCGAGCGAAGAAACGATGAAGTTGCCAGACTTGACATCACGAAATTATTGAGCACGCTGCAGCCGCAGACCGTCACCAGTAAAGAAGTCGACGCGATATTGAAGCAGGACAGTCGTAACAAATACGCCCTGTTGACCAAAGCCGACGGGCTGCGTCAGCAGAAACAGTTTCGTGAATCGCTGTCTTTTTATCGGCGCATTTTGCAACAGGGCAACGACTTTGACGCACGCCTTGGATTGATTTACAGCTTGCTGGCGGTCGGAACGAAGGCCGATGCAAAGCAGGAGTTCAAGCTGCTGGGCACCGAGGATAGTGCTCAGGAAGAACAGTACTACGAGCTTTTATATGAATTAGATGCCAGTACCCGGCCGACGGTCGATCTGCTGCTCAATCACTATCGCGATACGGATAAAAACAAATCAGTCGAACATGGCGCGACCATCAAAGTTGTCATCGGGAATCTGGACTGGATTGCGGACATCCGCGATAAAACGGCGACCTCGGTGGAAATCCCGGAAGATCCCCCAGACGGTAACTATGCTCCGGTAAAAATTACCGCAAAAGCTAAAATCTATTCCCTGGGGGCAACAACCAAAGTTGCTGACCGTTTAACGGTGACGGGCAAGTATGGACGCACCGATCTGATGACCGCCGACCAGCACAAGTCGATCACTACCGGCCAGCTCAAGCTGGATGTCAAGACCGGTACCGGTGTGTTGAGCGGCAATGCTTCCTGGGATGCGCTCAACGCCACTACCGCGTCGATTCAAAGCGCGGTTCAGGTTGCAAAAAAATCCATCGAGCTAACTCAGCCGCTGACCGGGCGGCTCAAAACCGATCTGGCCTACGCGTATAAAAGTTATTCGGATGGGAATTCAGCAAACGATATTCGCGCGTCGGCGAGTTTCGTGCTTTATCAAGGACTGCCACAGATCAGCCTGGGTTATGGGTTTCACAGCACCGACTACAAAAACCCCCTGGTGGATGGTAAGCAGCCCGGCTACAGCTATTCTGCTCCGCAGAATCTCACCGCGCATCAAGCCATGCTGACGGCGTATTACGAAAGCGAACGGTTTTACGTAAATGTCGATATCGAGTACGGGCGCGAAGCATTTGATAAAAATCAGTCCAAGGTTAATGATCAATTTCGCTATAACGTGGCGACCATCGGCTTTAAAGCCACGCGCAAGTTGTCATTTGAACTGAGCAAGGAAAGTAGCAATTCCACCATTGCCAACGCGGAAGATACTTATAACGAATCCACTTTGGGCGCGCGCGTTTCCTATTTGTTCTGAGTTTCTAGGTTCAGTTCACGGCAAGCGCGGCGGTGTGATTTTCGGCAGAGTACCGGTCAAGCTGTTCAGAAAAGCCACCAGGTCGGCGACCTGACGATCCGATAACTCAGTCTTCAGCTGGACTTTGGCCATGATGCGCACGGCGTCTTCCAGCGTGCGTGCCGAGCCGTTGTGAAAATACGGCGCAGTCAGGGCGATATTGCGCAGCGGCGGCACCCGCCACAGGCGTTGATGTGCCGGGTCGTGATCAAATTCAAATACGCCCAGGTCATCGGCAATGTGATGCGAGGTGTCGTAGGCACTGCCCGGATGATTGGGGAACAGTTCGTAGAAACCATCGCCCATATGCAAGGCCGGGCCCGGTGCCGGGCCTGCGAAGTTCACACCGAAGTGGCACGACAAACATTCCACGCTACGAAATTCTTCTTTGCCGCGCAGCTCCTGCGCGCTAAGCGCATTTTTGTCGCCGCGTATGTAGCGATCATAGCGACTGTTGGGTGTGAGCAAGCTGCGTTCAAAACTGGCCACCGCGCGCGCAGTGTTGTCCAGCGTAATGCCGTCGGCAAACACCGCTTTAAATTCTGTCACGTAGCCAGGCGTTGCTTGCAGGCGGTTGAGCAACGCGGTGGGTTCGGCGTAGCCGGTGATCTGACTATTGACCACATGTTGTTTGAATTGCTCCTCTAAACTTTTCGCGCGTCCGTCCCAAAACAACACGGTTTGGAATCCGATGTTCCACAACGCCGGAGCGTTGCGGCGGGTGGGAGCGCCGTCCGCACCCGGCGAAAGGGGCGGGTT
>JANMQQ010000437.1:0-3453 GCA_031370545.1 Gammaproteobacteria bacterium | reverse complement strand
ATCAAGCGCATTTACGGACGCACTCCCAAGGGCGCACCTATCGACACTTCCGCTGATGAACCTCCCAAGGCGGATGCTCCATGAGCAGCTCACCGGTAAAAAATGCCCACACCCTTACACCCGAGCAACGTGAGCGCAAGAAGCGCTACCTGAATGCAACAGTGGTGACATGTCTTGCGCTCGCCATGGTATTTGGCGTAGCGCATGTAGTGAAACTTGGCGCCAATCGTATGGCCGACATGCGCTCACGCGCGACCTATGATGTCAAAGAAGAAGACCTGCATATTCGTGCAGCGGGAGAAGATATCGCGCGACACCAGGAGCATCAAGCCACATCCATGACTGGCGTGCAGACCTACGGAATTGAAGAAGTGAACGGGCTACTCAATGCCGAGCAGTGGGTCGACCTCAATGCGCAAATTCAAATTCCTACAGGTCCTTTTGTAATGGGTACTGATCTAGATCGGGCTGATGCGCAAAATAAACCTCAGCACACCGTTAATCTGCCGACTTATTCTATTGATAAATACCTGGTGAGTAACGCGCAGTACGCTCAGTTTGTTGTCAAGACCAAGCACCGGCCGCCCTTGGATTGGAAAAACTCGCGTATTCCGGATGGCAAGATATTATATCCCGTCAGCATGGTGAGCTGGTACGACGCCAAGGCCTATTGTGAATCTGCGGGTCGCCGCCTGCCTACCGAAGAGGAGTGGGAAAAAGCCGCGCGTGGTACCGACGGCCGCCGTTGGCCCTGGGGTGAAAAAATGGATGTAACAAGGTTGAACACGTATTACAACGTTGGCTCGACCAACCCGGTGAAGCAGTATGTGAACGGGGTTAGTCCCTACGGTGTCTATGATATGGCGGGCAACGTCAGTCAGTGGACCGCAAGTGTTTTCAAACCTTATCAAGGCAGCGCAGCCACTGAAGATATCTTCAAACCAAAAGTTGCTGTCACCGGAAGCGCCGCAGACAACGCAATGAAAGTTGCGGACTTCGTATCCGTTGACGCCGACTACCGAGTACGACGTGGTGGCTCATGGAAGAGCGATCCATTTTCTACATCAACCTTCCATCGCGACTTTTCTTTGCCACATTACGCGTCAGATTTCTTCGGATTTCGTTGTGCATCGGGTGGCTAATTCAGGATGTTTGATTTTATGTGGCGTTTAATTACCGCATTAATAATGACATCGATGGCCGGTCCCGCGTTTGCAGTGGACAGCTATCGGTTCATCCATGTCACGATCGAAACGCCTTGGATGATTTTTCTGTTCCTGCTGTGCATCGTGTTATTTCCGTTCGTACTCACGGCAATTCTGCATTGGCATTTCGCGAACAAAAAAGAATCGCCACCGCATCCCAAGAACGAAGGCTAGAGGGGCGTTACGTGTTGCCGATTCGCGCAAAATATTTCTGGGCGCAGGTGTTGATATTAATTGCGTTTGCTGTGCCGACGTACAGTTTACAGGCCGCAGACCCGGCGCCGCCGAATGCCCCGACGTCGAATAGCACGAACGACATAATGAGCGGGTTTAACAAAGATCAAAGCAAGCCGAGCGACGTCGTTTCGATCCCTGACAAAAAAAAACGCCTGGTCATGTTCTTCATGGGCGTGCCACTGCTGATATTTATCTTGCTCACCGCAGCACTGGGTATTGCCATGGGCATGTACGGCAAGCCGGTTTATGTTCCGCATATGGTATGTGCCGGGCTCAGCGTCACGCTTGCGATTGCCCACGCCGTTGTCGGCATTGTCTGGTTTTACCCATTTTAATAATCCGCAGCCCCGCCTATCCACTGCTCGCCTAAAATGTCCTGCCACCGCAATCGCATGATTTTTCGATGGCCGCTCCCCTGACTTCCCGCAACCTCGCGCGCAATCTTACCGGATTATATTTTTTCTCCGGTGCTGCCAGCCTTGCTTATGAGGTGTTATGGGCGCGGATGTTGTCAGTACAGTTCGGAGTCAGCATTTTCGGTGCAATTGTCACGGTATGTGCGTTTATGGTCGGGTTGGGGAGCGGCAGTTTGCTCGGCACACGCGTCAGTGCGCGTGTTCAACATCCGTTACGTTATTTCGCAATTCTGGAGTTAGGAGTTGGTGTATTCGCACTCCTCATGCCGATGATTGCACCGGTCGTGAACGCCGAGCTTTCCACACTGGCGCCCGATGTGAACTTAACGGGTTGGTTTGCACTGCAACTTGCCGCTGCCTTCAGTCTATTGCTGATCCCCGCCTTGGCGATGGGGGCAGGATTTCCGTTATTGCTCGCCGCCACGCGTGATTCCGGTGCGTCGCTCGGTCGTGTGTACGGCTTTAATGCCTTGGGTGGTGTAGTCGGCGCCTTGTTGCCATTGGGATTGCTGCCCGCTTTGGGCTGGCTTGTCACCGCGCAAATTTTTGCGGTGGCAGGTATTGTCATATCAGCGGTTGCGTTCGCGCTGGCTGCGCGCCAGGTCGCTCTCATCAACAACATCGCGCAAGCGGTGCTAACGTTTCCGCCAAAGCTCACGCTGCTGATGTATGCAGGTATAGGCGCCGCCGCATTAATGTTGGAGATCGGCTGGACCCGCCTGTTCGGCATGATCATGTTACGCACGGAGTATGTGCTCGCCGTTATCATTGCCGTTTTTTTGCTGGGTATCGGCGGTGGCAGTGTGCTGGCGAAGCGACTAACCCATATACGCTGGCTATTGGTTTTACCTCTGGCTGCAAGCGCCGGTGCGGTCTTGACATTATGGGCGTTGGCGCCAATATCACGCGCCATTGAGGCGAGTCACTTTTCATCGTTGGTCACCGCATTACTAGCACAGGGTACGGTATTGATATTATTGACCTTGCCGGTGACGCTCGCGCTCG
Organism: Gammaproteobacteria bacterium; assembly: GCA_031370545.1. Classification (GTDB taxonomy): domain Bacteria; phylum Pseudomonadota; class Gammaproteobacteria; order SG8-11; family SG8-11; genus UBA6921. The sequence goes on along the minus strand of JANMQQ010000437.1, from coordinate 590 downwards.
GTGCATGGCTACCCCTGCTTGCTGCACGTTCCGGTGGCGACGCCACGCACGGTGCGTGGTTGTACGGCGTGAATTCACTGGGCGCCGCGCTCGGTACGCTCATTGCCGGTTTAGTTTTGATTCCCACTGTCGGTACTCCAGCAACCGTCGGAATTGCAACGCTGTTACTCCTGGCCTGTGGTTTGGTTTTGGCACAAGCGCGGCGCGCTTGGTTTGTATTTGCCATCATCGGATTGAGCCTGTGGCCGGTGTTGTCATTACCTCCCGTGGCGACGCTGCTGCCACGCGCATTAGGTGATACCCACGATGTTTTAGTTTATGAAGATGCGTTGTCTTTGACCCACGTGGTTGAGCGCGCGGATGGCCAGCGCATTTTGCTGGATGACTTGCAGCGCATGGACGCCGCGTCCGATTCTGATGCGGTGGTGGTACAGCAAAACCAGGCACGTTTGCCGTTGCTGTTGCACCCACAAGCTCACAACGTATTGTTTCTCGGCATGGGCACCGGCATTTCCGCGTCAGGTGCGTTGGTCTATCCAGATCTGGCGCTCACCGCTGTCGAGCTATCACGCGGTGCGGTGATTGCGGCG
>JANMQQ010000350.1:0-7353 GCA_031370545.1 Gammaproteobacteria bacterium | reverse complement strand
GAAACACGTGCTGTTCACCAAGATCAACAAATACTTCGGCGGCAAACTGAAAGGCAAAACCATCGCGGTGTGGGGCCTGGCATTCAAACCCAACACCGACGACATGCGCGAAGCGCCCAGCCGCGTGTTGATGGAAGCGCTGTGGGAACAGGGCGCGAAGGTGCAGGCGTTCGACCCGGAAGCCAGCCACGAAACCGGCCGCATCTACGGCGAGCGCGCCGATCTGACGCTGTGCAAGAGCCCGATGGAGACATTAAACGGCGCCGACGCGTTGGCTATAGTTACGGAGTGGAATGTGTTCCGCAGTCCGGATTTCGAGAAAATCAAAGCGTCGCTCAAACAACCGGTGATTTTCGACGGACGCAACTTATACGACCCGCTGTTGATGAAAAAAATGGGCCTGGAATATTTCGCGATTGGCCGCGGGCAAACACTCTAACTTTTGGCTGCAAGGGAGCACCGTAACATGTTCAATCTCGATCAGACACGCATCGGCATCATCGGCTTGGGTTATGTGGGACTTCCGCTGGCAGTGGAATTCGGCAAGTCGATCACGACGGTTGGATTCGACATCAATACCAAGCGCATCGAGGAATTGAAATCCGGCAAGGACCACACGCTGGAAGTGTCTCCGGAAGAAATGAAAGAAGCCACTGAGATCACTTACACCGGTGACCTGCAAACGCTGAAGACCTGTAATTTTTTCATCGTCACGGTGCCGACACCGGTCGACGAATTCAAACGTCCAGACCTGCGCCCAGTCGAAAGCGCCAGCCGCACCATCGGCCAGGTGTTGAAGAAAGGCGACGTCGCGGTATTCGAATCCACTGTCTATCCCGGCTGCACCGAAGAAATCTGCGTGCCGATCATGGAGAAGTTGTCGGGCTTGAAATTTAACGTCGACTTTTTCTGCGGCTACAGCCCCGAGCGCATTAATCCCGGTGACAAGGAACACCGCGTGTCGTCGATTTTAAAAGTCACGTCCGGTTCCACGCCAGAAGCGGCCGATTATGTTGACAGCGTGTACCGCAAAATCATCACCGCTGGCACCTACAAGGCGAGCAGCATCAAGGTGGCCGAAGCCGCGAAAGTCATCGAGAACACGCAGCGCGATGTGAACATCGCACTGATCAACGAACTGGCGCTGATTTTTCATCGCCTCGGCATCGACACCCTCGACGTGCTGGAAGCGGCGGGCACCAAGTGGAATTTCCTGCCCTTCCGCCCCGGCCTGGTCGGCGGGCACTGCATCGGCGTCGATCCGTATTATCTGACGCACAAGGCGCAAGAGATCGGCTATCACCCCGAAGTGATCCTCGCCGGTCGCCGCATTAATGACAACATGGGCGCCTACGTCACTGAATCCGTGGTCAAGCTGATGCTCAAGCGCCGCATGCACGTCGCCGATGCCAAAGTGCTGATGCTGGGACTTACCTTCAAAGAGAATTGCCCCGACCTGCGCAACACGCGCGTGATCGACATGATCAAGGAGTTCCAGAATTACGGCGCCAAGGTCGACGTATACGACCCGTGGATCGACGCCGAAGAAGCCAGACACGAGTACGGCATCACGCCCATCAGCACACTCGAAAACGGCAAATACGACGCCGTGATCCTGGCCGTGTCACATCACCAATTTAAAGAGATGGGTGTCGACAAAATTCGCGCACTCGGCAAAGCGGGCGGCGTGTTATACGACGTGAAGTCGCTGCTGCCGAAAGACAAGGTGGATGGACGGTTGTAGTCTGAACTCGCACCGAACCTCGCGCTTCAAAAAAAAGCACACCTTCCCCCCTTGCAGGGGGAAGAAACTCTTCGTTGAGCAACATCCAATGACATCTCAAAAACAAGTTCCAATCTGCATCGAGGTTTAAATGAAAATTTTAGTCACCGGCACCGCCGGGTTTATTGGTAACACCCTGGCGCTCCGATTACTGGCACGCGGTGACGAAGTGATCGGTATTGACAACCTCAACGACTACTACGACGTGACGCTCAAACAGGCGCGGCTGGCGCGCGTGAAGGATCACAAAAACTTCACCGACGTGCGCATCAACATCGAAGACCGCGCCGCGATGGAAGCGACCTTCAAAAAACACAAACCGCACAAGGTGATCAATCTTGCGGCGCAGGCGGGCGTGCGTTATTCGCTGCAAAATCCTCATGCCTACATCGAGAGCAACATCCTCGGCTTCACCAATATTCTGGAAGGCTGTCGTCACAATGGTGTGGAACACTTGGTGTACGCATCGAGCAGCTCCGTCTACGGCTCCAACACGCACATGCCGTTTTCAGTGCATCACAATGTGGATCACCCAGTCAGCTTGTACGCAGCGACCAAGAAAGCCAACGAATTGATGGCGCACACTTACGCACACCTCTATCGCCTGCCGACCACCGGCCTGCGCTTCTTCACGGTGTACGGCCCTTGGGGTCGTCCAGACATGGCACTTTTCATGTTCACCAAGAACATTCTCGCTGGCAAACCCATCGACGTGTTCAACCACGGTCAGCATAAACGCGACTTCACCTACATCGACGACATCGTGGAAGGCGTGATCCGCACCTTGGATAACGTGGCAAAGCCCAATCCGGCCTGGTCGAGCGACGACCCGGATTCCGCGACCAGCAATGCACCCTATCGCCTGTACAACATCGGCAACAACCAACCGGTGGAATTGATGAAATATATCGAAACACTGGAGAACTGCTTAGGCAAAAAAGCGCAGTATAACTTCCTGCCGTTACAACCCGGTGACGTACCGGCCACCTACGCCGACATCGAAGCGCTGGAAAAAGATGTCGGTTACAAACCGGCGACGACGATTGAGTCTGGCATTCAGCGCTTCGTGGATTGGTATCGTGGGTTTTATAAAGCCTGAGTTCGAATCGGCGCTTTAATTGTTAAGATCTGGCGCCGATATTTCCAAAATCCCGCGAGCGTTAACAACGCAAGAAACCAGCCGTCGATACCCCCTTTCTTATGCGACGATGAAGGCACACGTGGCGCAGGGTCGATCACAATTGTTATCGTACCCGACGTACTATTGCTGACGTCTGCCGCAGCGTAAGCTGCCACCGTCAACGTGTACGTCCCTGCGGCACGTGGCGTTAACCATGTAAACACCCTCGTTTTTGGCGAATACGTCCCATTAGTTGGATTACTTAAAATACCAATACTCGGCACATCGCTGCTGCCGCCTGCATCGCTGGCCACAATTCTAAAGATCAGGTCGTTGTTGACCATGCCGTGCAGCGCGACGTTGCCTGATTGCCAGTTAATTGCCTGTCCTGCGGAGTCAACGATAGCATCAAGCCGTGGAATAATTTTGCTTGGTGTCGTACCTGTCGTATTCAGGCTCCAACTCATGTCATTAACCGCAAATGCAACATTTGAAATGACCGCGATCATTCTTAGCACACCGGATTGCGCTACCCATTGGCCTGAGCCATTGGCAAGCGCAACCGGTACGGAATTTAGCGTACCGGTTCCGGTATCAACCAATACCGTCAAGGCAGCATCCCCACCCAACGACGCAAATGTATAACTTCCGGTTGGATTCAGTACCTGCGTATATATTGTAGATAAGTATTGCTGTTTGCCTGACGTGCCCACTAAGCTAGGCGAACCATCCGAGCTAAGTGCCATGTTTGTACCATTTACTGTGCGATCTACCCATACCAGCGGGTAGTTCGCACCATCGGCGAAATACGATTTTTCATAACCCCATGTCGCATACTCCTGATACGCGGAAGTCAATGTTGATCCGTTGGAGATCAATGCAGCGTTAATCGCGCTAACGGTATTATCACCTGCACCCTGACCACAATTTTCCCAAATCGTTTTCACGATACCGTTGCCGAATTTTTCACTCAAATAACGCACCCACAAGAACCGCCCGTATTGCACAAGCGGAGGTGAATCAAACGAGAACAATGGCGCTTCCGGATACTCCACACTACCTTCATCACGCTTGTTGTTCTTGTTGTGATCGTCCGAGATGGTAAATATGTCAACACTGGCATCATATTGCCCGTTACCATTTACATCTTGATATGGCTCGCCGATATAGTTGTAGTTGTCATGAATGGTCGGATAAACGAGATCCTCCATCCACGTCGCCGATTGCTCCATAAAGGCAGGGTCCTCTTGATAGGAATAGCCATTCTGGACAGCATGGAAGTACTCATGTGCAGCAGTAACCTTGAGCGGCAACTGAGGATCACTATATTTGTATTCGGAAATTTGATAGTCGTTGTCCAAGACCATGTAGCTCGTCGCTCCATATGGACGAGCGGTCTCGTTACTCGCGTCTTCCGCGCTAACATAACCGTAATAGCCGTACGGACCAAGATTCGTTAAATAAACGTCGAATTTTCCGTCGCCACCATTATTGGTCACTGCGATATCCGAGGGCACCGCAGCATAACCAAGCGTGGTGTGTTCTGTTGACCAAACTGTTTCCAAAACTGTGGCTACGCTGCTTACGAAGCTTTGCGTAGCAGCGTTGGCGTTACCCACATTGAGTGCTTTGTCGATGAAATGAATTTTAAAGTGCGTCGTGGTCGTGGGAGTGCTTTCCAGAGTGGATCCATACAGCCACCGCGTTTCAAACGAGTTGCCGGCTTGTGTTGGACGCAACATCCAAGGGCGTACCAAGGTTTGTGTATCAGAACTCAATTCGTTCCAGTGCAACCGCGCCATGGCTAACATTAATGTCATGTCGCGGCTCGGGCGCGGCGTCTCCATGGCGGTGAGTGCAGCGATTCGTGCGGAGGGATTGGCACGTTGAAAATCCGCGTGCAATTTTGCATCCCAATCGGTAGTTGCGTGTGCCCCAACTTGCCATACCAACGACGTCATGCTGAGCACGGTCACGATTCCAAGACGCATACATCCCTCCCTAAGTTTAATTCGCTGGTATCACGACAAATACCGTGTCGTCGTTTGGCACATCCGCTTCGCGGCCATCATTTTCGACGTGAACCATATACTGGCCCGCAGGCAAACTCATCTGAAAACTCCCAATCGTGTCAGTGGTCGCAGTAAACCGCGCGCGCCCGCGATTGATGATCACCGCTTTATTCGCTAAAAAGTTTTCAATTCCGCACGCGCCGCCAGCCATTTTTTCTTCGGTCTTTTTGAACACGACGCCGGTGAGGTAACCGCCACGTGAATCGCTTTTGGGTTTCAACACAATCTGTTCGTCATCGCGCACGGTAATTTTTGTGGCCTGAATTTGCGGTTCGTATCCCGGCGCGCTGTAAATTGCGATGCGTGGGCCGGTCACGGAATCATTGGGCACGCTGATGAACCAGTTGCCTTTATCGCCCTGCTGCGCCGCCGCGAGAGCATTGCCGTCAAACACCTTCACGGTACAATCACCAGCAGATTTTTCCGCACCGAGGGTGCAACGCGGCAGGTTGATGCGCGCCATGTTCGCACTCACGTTCAGGGGCGCGGTGTTATCCAATACGGTGCACGCCGTACCGCCGCCTATTAGTAACAAGGACACCGTTGCGCACATCATGATCTGGTTCATAATCTTTCGACTTGCTAGCACTGGGCACCTCGCTTTCGTGACTCGAATCACAGTCACTTGCTGCGACTGAACTCTTGTTTAACACGCGATTGTTGCCTGGGGCGACGCTTAAGTAAAAAGTAAATGTCGCGCTCCACGCTCCCACATCCCAACGACCATCAGAATTAAACCATGCTTCTTACTCAACACTTTGTCGGCTACACCGCACTCATGGTATTTGCCGTCGCATATATTGCCGTCATCGCCGAAGAATTCATCCATTTGCGCAAGTCCAAACCAGTGATGTTGGCGGCAGGTATTATCTGGGCATCAATCGCCTGGGTCTATGCACAACATGGCGATCAGCACTCCGTCGCCGCGGCAGTGCGACAACATCTTTTGGATTTCGGCGAGCTGATGCTGTTCCTGATCGCCGCCATCACCTACATCAACTCCTTGGAAGAACGCGGTGTTTTCGGCGCGTTACGTGTGTGGCTGACGCAACGCGGGTTCTCGTATCGACAATTATTCTGGATCACCGGCGTGCTGGCTTTTTTTATCTCCGGTGTGGCGGACAATCTCACCACTGCGTTGGTGATGTGCGCTGTGGTGCTGGCGGTGGGTGTCGACAACCGACGCTTTGTCAGCATCGCCTGTGTCAGCATCGTGGTGGCAGCAAATGCAGGCGGCGCGTTCACACCGTTCGGCGACATCACCACGTTGATGGTCTGGCAGAAGGGAAAAGTCGAGTTCCTCACCTTCTTCAATCTATTCGTTCCGGCGATTATCAATTATTTGATCCCCGCCGCGCTGATGCACTTCGCACTACCGACCGGCCGTCCGGCGACGCTGCCCGCGCAACCGATGTTGAAACGCGGCGCACGACGCATCGTCGCGTTGTTTTTTCTGACCATCGTCACAGCAGTTGCGTTCCATCACTTCCTGCACCTGCCGCCGGTGCTGGGCATGATGACGGGCTTGGCTTACTTGCAATTTTTTGGATTTTTTCTGCGCATTACGCCCGACCGCACGCGCAAAACTAACGATGCTATCCCGTTCAACGTGTTTAACAACATGGCACGCGTCGAATGGGACACGCTGTTATTTTTTTACGGGGTGGTGATGTGTGTGGGTGCGCTGGGATTCATCGGATATCTGGAACTGGCTTCGCATTTTTTATATCAAGACCTGGGCCCAACCACGGCGAACGTGCTGGTCGGTCTTGTTTCCGCAGTTCTTGACAATATACCGCTGATGTTTGCGGTGCTGGATATGAGCCCGGATCTATCCACCGGACAATGGCTGCTGATTACGCTGACCACCGGCGTCGGAGGAAGTTTGTTGTCGATTGGCTCAGCTGCGGGCGTAGCGCTGATGGGGCAGGCCAAAGGCCAGTACACGTTCTTCAGTCATCTGAAGTGGGCACCGGCCATTGCGCTCGGCTATGCAGGCAGCATCTCGATGCATCTCTGGATTAACCATCACCTGTTTTAATGCGGCCCGATGATGCATGGTAGCGTGCGCCATGCGCACGAGGCCGTATCCCATCTGCGAACGTCATGCGCATGGCGCACGCCACACGAGATAGCGCGATGACCCGTTTTTCAGCCAGATATTGACTTCAAGCCCGCATCAATGGCTCGACAATAATTTTTTCAGCTCAGGAATACACGACCCGCAATTCGTACCCGCTTTGAGCTGCTCACCCAACGCCGCAACGCTATCCGCACCCGCCCCAATTGCGCGCAATATGGTGTTGCTGCCGACACCGAAACACGCGCACACCACCTCGCCCGTATCACTGTCGCCCTGGCGCGGTTTACCCGCAAGC
>JANMQQ010000342.1:0-7195 GCA_031370545.1 Gammaproteobacteria bacterium | reverse complement strand
TTTTTTTATTACATTTGGCGCTTCACATCTTTTAATAAAAAAAAGTGCACCCGCCCCGTCGCGGGGGTTTGCGTCCCGGGTGGGTTTTTTTTTTCACTATTTGGATAAAACAACGACTTGATGATTACTGTAAAAACCTTCACCGAAGTGAAGGTGCTGGACCGATCACCGTCCGATCTTTCGATCATCCAGTCACCGCACCCGTCTCACGGTCTTGACCTACGACTTGCGTCGTAGGTATGGGTGCTATCGCCTGAATCCGTCAGGCGGCGGTAGTAACACATAATTCGTAGCATGAGGCGGGGTCAAAGCGCGAGCGCATGTCTGAACGCCGATTACGCAGCGACTTCCGCTTCGGAATATTCGCGCTTGGGTTTGAACGTCACGCTTTCAATGCGCGACAAACTCAGGGTGATGTCGTCGGCAATGATCGAGTGCGCAGTCCGCTCAACGCCCGTTTCCTTGTCGGTCCACTGTTGCTCGGTCAGGCGCCCGTCCACGCGTACCCCCGCGCCCTTGCGCAGCAACGCGGCGGCGGTTTCGGCGCGCTTGCCCCAGACCGATACATTCAGCCACAACCCGCCGTTGGGTTTGAAACCGCCGTCGCCGTCGGGCTTATAGTCATCGAAAAACACACGGAGTTCGGCTACTTGCTTGTCCACGCCATTGACGCTGACCGTCTTGAGGGTCGGGTTGTCCCCGAGGTTACCGGTACCGCTGAATACGTTAGGCATTGTGCGCATCCTCCCAATGATTGACTGCCGCGAACGCGGACAGAGCGCCAAGTCAACATGGGAGGCGTGTACGAATCAGGGAATATCATTACGGCTGTAAAGTTTTCACGTGGAATATTTTGGTCAACGAGATTCCCGACTGTGCCAGACGCGAATGATCACAACCACCCTTCCGTGTAAACGATAACGCAAGACATACGCGCCAGTGCCGAACGGTAGAAACAGTTCGCGCCGCTCCGTTCCATCCTCAAGCGGTTTCCCTGCTTCCGGATTGTCGATGAGTATGAGTACACCGGACTGAATGCGCTGCGCGGCACGCCGTGCCGCTGTGGGATTTTCCTGGGCGATGAATTCTCGGAGACGGGTCAGATCTTCGGCCGCTTCAGGTAACCAGATCACACGCGGGGTGTTGGGCATTCTTTCTCAGCATCCGTGCCCCAGTGATCAAGCCAGACGTTCATCGCGTCATTGCTGATGTGTGCCCCGGTGCGTTGATAGGTTTCCCAACGCGCGCGGTCCTCTTCTTTCTCGCGCTCGTAGCGTTCCTCGCGTAAAAGATATTCGAGAATCGCGGCTTTCATAATCCAATGCGGCGAGCGATCTTTCCGCTGGCCCAGCTCTTTCAGGCGTTCGCGAGTCTGCGGATCCAGTTTGATACCCATCGTGGTTTCGGCCATAACATAAACCTTATCGGTTGCACCTAGTGCAACTTTAACACATCAAACACGCTTATCCACCACCGTAATCACACCTCGTCCCTCACTTGCCGGAGGAACTCATCGGTCGTCCGGCCCGCCTCCTTGAGGCAGCCCTGCACGGCCGCGACCGCCTCCGCGGCGGATTGTTTGTGTGCCACCAACCGGCCATTTTCGACATCGAACTTGAGAACAGTTCCGGGTCGGATCCCGAGTTTGTCGCGCAAGGCTTTGGGGATGATGACCTGCCCACGTTCATCAACGGTCGACTTCATGCGGCACACCTCGATAGCAGTAAATCCCAGATAGTATGGATACCGAATACTCAGCGGGCAGCGCGCGTTCAGCTGATCTTGCTGAGCGCATCAATGTCTTCGAGGTATTGCCGCAGGCGCGTCCATTCCAAATGGCGCAGGGCAAAGGCGAGATTAAGATCGAGACTATGTCGCCAGAAGTCGGCAATCACGGATCGTGTGTGCGGCTCCAACTGGCGAAAGAATTCCGGTGCGCTCGCGCTTGAGGGGGTAATAAACGACGACTTCCGCCCGTACCTGCGCCAGCGCACGTAGATGTGCTGACCGGGTGTAATCCGGTGCAGTACCATGTACGCGGGTGGATCACGAAACGTCGTTTTGAATTCCTCGATCAGTGCGCGCATGCCACGCAGAAGGGTTTCCTTCTCTTTCTCAAGAACATGAATTCGCTGCCACACCCCCGCATCGCTACGATGATGTACAAGAGGCTTAGGATTTTGCAATTGACCTGTAGTCATCGAAGGATCGACGCCAGCGTCATCGTCATCGTCAAGAGTCATCTGGGTTAGGCCCGACCGTAAATGCTAGTGGGTGTTACACCAGCCCGCTTGCCCTTAACCCTTTAAAGGGTTTAAAGGGTTTTGTGTTTAGCGACTGTCCGTCGCCGTGCGTTTAGCGGCAACCGCCTTTGCGCCAGCACGACCCACGCGCGCAGCGCGTGCCTCGGCCTGTGCACTCACCGCAAAAAACGGATTGTCCACACTTGGCGCACCACCTCCATCCAGGGTTGCCGCAGGTTCTCCACTGGCCACACCCTCTGCCCCAGGGGATACACTCCCACTACCCGCATCAGCGCTCTCGCTTTCGCCTTCATCCCGCTTCACCTCGGTCCGGTTCCGCGCACGCTTGATGGTTGGCGCATATTGGTCGCGCCAAGTCCCGTCCAGCACATCCTGCGGCAGCCCCTCGCCCATCGCTCCACGCGCCTGCTGGGCACGTTGGGTGTTCTGACGCACGTCATCGCGGGTCAGGCTGAGGTTCTTCCACAGGGAAACGAACTGGAATAGAGCACGCATGTTGCTCTCCGTCAGCGAGTTAATGCGCGCCGTGTCGGACGGAATCATGAGCCCGGCTTCTTTGACCTTGGCGCCGGTCCGCACCAGCGTGTCGTAGTCGATGACCAGATACGCCGCACGCCACGCATACGGGTTGTGGAACGTGATCGGAACCGGGACGGGCTCAAAGCTCACCCCCACGTGATGACGCACATGCGCCGCACGTGCGGACAGCTTCGCGTCGTAGTTCTGCTGGTGCTGGGAGATTTCCTGCTGCAACTCTTCGAGTCGCTCGGTGATCTGGATCAGCCACCAATCGGCGTAGGGATCATCCGCCACGGCCGCATCGCGAATAATGCGGATCATGTCGGCATAGCGGAACAGACCGATGATGCCCGCTTCTTTGCTGGCTTCCTTTTTGGTGGGCGGCGTGTTTCCGGTATGGGGGGTGGGCCGGCGTCCATGCACCAGTTTCTTCGCGGTGGAGGTGTGCAGGTAAATGAAATCGGGGCTGCTGCTGCGTAACGAACTGGGATGCGCCGCCGCCGTGCGGTAGTCCGAAATCGGGTCCGCGTTATGCGGCAGGATGCGCTCCACGAGCGGCTCTTCGTCGAGTACGGATGAGGTGACTCTCTTCTGTGACATGCAATTCTCCTGCGTTGAAATTCAACTATTGACTCGGCTTGTATCGCGCCCCAAGCCTTGTTGTCTATCCGAAACCCTATAGCAACGGAATTGAATTAATCCTGCCGCACCGTCTCGGGCAGGTCGAAGTGCGGCAGCCTGCCGCACCTGCTGCCGCACCGTCTCGGCCGGGTCGAAGTGGTCTATTCACTTGGATTCCTGCACCTTGCGGATCTCATTCAGGCGATCCACCAGCTTGCCGGAGGGCGGCGGCAAGTCGCGCACTACCTGCGCTTGTACTACCTCCTGCCGTTTTGCTCGCTCACGCTCCGCCCGGATGTTGAGTCCGGCTGAGGTCAGGAAGGTCTGGTTTTGCAGCGCGACTTCGCACAGCTTGGACAGATATCCCACCGGGTTGCGGATCGGGTTGCCGTGTTTGCCGGCGCGGATTCTGCCCGCCAGCTCGTCCAGCAGGTCTTGGTGTTGCTCCAGGGGGACTGGACCAAGAATCCGCTGGGCCAGAATTCGTTCACTCGGGTTCAGTGATGTCGGGAAGACGGCGGTTTCCGAGTCCTCGCGCGTGCGCGGAGAAGTATTACCTACTGCTTCAGTTGTTGTTGTAGTTGTTGTTTTTATATTACTTAAACAACGACTACTACGTTCAGCCGTGGTAAAAGATTTACCAAGGTCCATGGTAAAAGATTTACCACGGTCGGATTCAGCCTTGGTAAAAGATTTACCATGGTTGGATTCAGCCAAGTTCAATAGTTGAACTTGGCTGGCCTTGGAGTATGAAACGGCAAAAAACGGTGAGTCTGATCCCGCAGACTCGTTTCCAATCAGCACCGCAGTCCGCTGTTCGAGGCGCACTAAAGTGTCGGTTTCACGGACGGGGTAAAGGTCGCGGGAAATCGCGTCCCAGATGCGGATCGCGATCAGGCGGACGCGCTCGTCGCGGTGACCGATCGATTCCTGGACAAAGACCAGATAGTCGGTGTCGAGCCGTACCGCGTCCGCGAGACTGATCGGCTCGTCGTGCAAGGAGTAGACGTTGCCCCGGTACTGGCCGTTGGATCGCCGCACTCGGGCACACAGCGAGAACCAGCGCGTCAGGCGCAGTACCGCCAGCGAAACCGTCACGGTCGGGCGGCTGCGCTTGGTGTGTTTCATCAAGGTCGCGTACAGGCCGCCCGGGAAGGCGACCGGAACATTGGGTTGGCAAAACACCTTAAGAATTATCCAGCATGCGAACTCCATCGGTTCGAGGCTGGGATCGTGAATCAACAGCCGGGGAACGGTGTCGTGCCAGTTTCCCAGAAACAACAGTTCGTCAGGGCTTTCATTCCCGCCGTCGGGAGCCGCCTGCAGGCGCAAGGCAGCGTGCTCGATGTAAGCCGCGAGCGTGGCGGTTTTTGGGGTGATGTCGTCGTCCATCGCGGGCTCCTACCGAGGGTCGGTCTTCAACTCGGATTTACGGGGTTGGTGAATGGTTTGGCGAACTGACCCGCCAGCTCCTCCTCATGCCACGACTTGAGTGTCGACCACGCGTTTTTGATCGGGATTCCGGCTTGGCCGATCCGCAAAACACGTTCGTGCAACGGTATCCCGGCGGTGGATTGCCAGATTTCCCATACGATGCGTGCGTTCTCGTCCGAAAGATTCTCCGGCCGCCCGCGATTGACCGATTCGGACAAGCCCAGTTGTTTACGGCGTTGCGCGCAGTCGGACGGCCCCATGCCGAACAAGTGCTGCATGACATCGACGCTGGCGTGCTGCTGCAGTAACGCGTCTTTCATTGCGTTCTCGGCGAGGATTTCGCTGCACCGCTTCATCGCGATCATCATCGCGCGATCATTGACGCGGTATTCGATGAACGGAGACGGTTGATCACAAAATACCAGGAGCTGGCTTTCAGTCATCTTCGCGAACTTCTCAAGCAGACTGACGGTGAATCCGATTTCTTCCAGCTCCTTGATATGACCGCGTTGGTACAACCGTAGTGCGCTGCCCAGGGCATTGCGTTTCAACTCTGCCAAAAACTCACTCCTGGTTGAATCACTCATGACGTCCTCCCCATAACAATAATGTCCCCGCATCACCCACCAATAAACGCATCTGGCGCGCGTTTGATCCCAGCGCGAAGAGCGCGTGGAACAGTTCCTCGCTTTCGTGGACAAAAGGATCGTTTAAGACCTTGAAGTAAATCGAAGCCATCGTCGGAGTCGTACCGACGATGGCTTCGATGGCTGGGTACTGCCCGTTGATCGCTAGCGTGCGCATCCGGTTTCCCGAGGGCAGCAATTTGAGGCGATCCAGATTGATCGCTTGCTCGGAGGCGCTGATCAACAGCCACCACACCCAACTGCGTATTTCGTCCTGTGGATGGTCGCCCGGTTGTATGGCGCGGGGCGGGAGGTCGACCAAAAAGCCCAGGCCGATCCGCGCCGGCGTAATGCACTCACCCAGGTCGAAGCGCTGTGCGAGCTTGGCGGCCACCGAGTAGTTACTTGCCCGTAATGATTCGATTGTTGCGGGATAATCTTCGGTGCGGTTAGTCATTGTGGCCGACTCGCGGTCAGGCGAAGAAGCTTCAGGTGCTATGGCGAACTTGTTGGTCGGTTGCGAGGGCGCCGGAGTACCTAGCGGGAGCTGCGAACCGGTGTGTGGCGTGGTGGCTGCGCCACGATTGCCGACAAGCGTCGGCGACGAAACGACGTTGCTAATAGGTCGAAGTACGACATCAGTAGGGATATCGCTCTCTTCTGGAGGCAGGTCGATTGCGATGCCGCGCGCCATCGCATCGATTTCCATACGCAGTTCGCGGAGCGAAATATCGCAGTGTTCCGAAACAGCTTCGTCCAACGCGTCGCGCACGACATCGACGTCAAACTCAAAGCTATCGTTGCGACGCAACGTGTCTTGGAAAAGATGATCGAACTCGTCCAGCGCGCGATCGGGGAAACGCCGCGCCCAGTAGGACGAGTAGTCCGATTGCAAACGGTTAATGCGGTCAACAACCCAAGGGCCTAACCCACTGCGCAACGCTTCCAGTATCAGCGTATTGAGTTCATTTGCGGCAAAATTCATTCGCCCCAAATCTCTTTGACTCAGCTTGCGCCCGTTATCTGCTAAATAAGCAACGTACTCACGTTGACTGAACTCGGTGCCGCGCTCGGCCTCGATTTTTTGTTTGAGCTTGAGATACGCCTGCGCCTTGTCGATGAAAATCAGCGGCGCGCGCAGATCGTTTTCATCCAGGTGGTTCATCAACACATACGATTCGGACACCCAGGGACGGAAAATCGCGTTGGTGCGTGTGAAGCGCGGATCCTGGGTTTCTGCGGCGAGTTCTTTCAGAATTTGGAGGCGCGTATTGCCGCCGTATTCGACCATATAGAGTTCGTCGCCGGGTCGACGCGTCACGATCAAGGACTGCTTCAGTCCATCAACGCGAATGTTCTCTTTCAGCTCGTCGTACGCTGCGTTGCGCTCGCGCCTGGGGTTGTCTTCGTATGACTTGATGCGCGTAATGTCCAAATTGGGAAGCGGCGTTTCGACGGTCGGATCTCCGGGTTCGGGTAGCCCGCCTTGTCGAGCAAAGCTGCCCTGAAACAATTGACCCCGCAGCTCTTCGGCGCTTAACGGTTTTTTGCTCATACGTTGGCCCTCTGAACCGGCTCAGCCGACTCAATTTCGTTACTCAAGGGGAGCTTGGAGTCAAGGTGCGGGAGTAGTTCACGAACCAGCGACAACATGGTGTCACAGGCGCTCGGGGTTGGGCCGCGACGCTTGGTTTCCCAGCGGTGCACCGGCATCTGACGTGTGGCGGCTTC
>JANMQQ010000336.1:0-8812 GCA_031370545.1 Gammaproteobacteria bacterium | reverse complement strand
TTGAACCTCGGTGTAGCATACGATGGCAATTGGAACATACGAGAGCTAAATCGCTGATTTTTGTTTTTACTGTGGGCGGATTCAAAGACCACGAATTCGCGCGGTACAGTAAATCCGGCGGTTGTGTCGTGACAGTTCATGCTCTTATCTGGGGAGATCTGCAACGCGAGCGATTGAGTTTAAATCGCGCGCAGCACAGCAATGCATTGTGTGTCGTTGCAGAAGTCAGCAGCGGTCGTAGTTGTAGCGAGTGCCGGAGCGCATTCAAAGCGAAGGACCAAAGAAGCAGGACAAGACAACACCTGGTCGTACTCGTTCCTCGCGCCGCCTGCGCCAAGCGGGAAGTGAGCAACGGCGCATGACACCGTGCACGCCTTGGAGCAGAACTTACTGGAACAAATCATCACCCACGACAACCTGAAGCGTGCCTGCGACCGCCATGGATAATGGAATGGACCCCTCCCACTTTAAACGAGGCCTCGTTCGGGCCAGGATGGAAGTTGTTACGCACCATCAACGAAGCAGGAGGAGTCGCCATGAAGATTACAACGGTGGGTATTGATATCGCAAAGTCCATTTTCCATGTGTTTGCGGTGAACAAAATGGGCACGCTGGTGAAAAAGAAGCAGCTCAAACGCAAGGAGTTAATCACCTTCATCGCGCAGCTTGAGCCGTGCGGATCGCGCTGGAGGCCTGTGGAGGTGCACACCATTGGGCGCGCGAGTTTCAGAAGCTTAAGCACGAAGTAAAGTTGATCGTACCGCAGTACGTGAAGCCATATGTCAAAGGCAACAAGAACGACTACAACGATGCGGAAGCGATTGCGGAAGCCGCACAGCGACCGAACATGCGCTTTGTGCCGATCAAGACGCAAGAGCAACACGACGGCATGGATGCCGGAGGTAGGGCAATGCATGGAGCAATTGCCGAGGATATTCAGGCGCTGCATCGGCTGCGCGAGCGGACGGTCAAGGAGCGCACCGCGCTGGCCAATCAGATCCGTGGCTTGCTTGCGGAGTACGGCATCGTTATTCGCCTGGGCATCACTGCCGTGCGCAAGGCGTTGCCCGAGGTTCTGGAAGACGGCGAAAACGGTTTAACGCCCCGCGGCCGCGCCTGCTTTGTGCAGCTGCGTGACGAACTGATGCAGATCGACGCGCAGTGCCGACGTTACGAACAGCAGATCGTACAGGTCAATCAGGAATACGAGGTGTGCCGACGGCTGGATGAAGTCATCGGCATCGGGCCGATCACCGCGACGGCCACCTATGCGGCGGCGGGAAGCGCCCGAGAGTTTCGCAATGGCCGACATTTTTCCGCGTGGCTGGGGCTGGTGCCCAAGCAGCATTCCAGCGGGGGCAAAGACACGCTGTTGGGGATCAGCAAGCGCGGTAACGCCTATTTGCGCACCTTGTTTATTCACGGTGCCCGCACGGCGGCCACCCAGCAGGATCGCTTCAGCCGCTGGGCAAATGCGCTGCACGCGCGGCGCGGCCATAACCGCGCCTGTGTGGCGGTGGCCAACAAACTGGCCCGCATCGCCTGGGTGATCCTGGCCAAAGGCGAGTCGTACCGGCCGGCGGTGTAACGCGCCGTGGTGCTGTTGGAAGTTGTAGACGTCGGTTAGGAAACGAAAACCCGTTCATACGATTGCGAAGACAATTTGTTGATGTTGAGATTGGTCAGACCGGCCCCTTCAAAACCTGTTACCGCCATCGGCAAAACCTAAGCCGTAGGGATGATGAGGAGGAGCGCGCCGAGCAATGATTTTCGTCTCACGTCGATCAATGAGTCTTGCAAACCGGGAGGGGTCCATATATGGCGGAAGGTAGAGCAACGCAGGAGCAGTTGCCGAGCACCTTGTCGGGACCGGCCACAAAGTGCCTCATGCAGCGGGCTATGGCGGTGTTCAAGGGCGCCCGCTATGAACGTCTCGCGGGGATTTCGGTGTCGCACCTGTACAACCTGCGTCGCGCACAGGGGTATGAGACCCGGCGGCGACACTGGACCAAAACCCAAGGCCACTGCGTGCCCATTGGCGTGCGCTGTGCGCCCACGCCCGAGGGCCGCCCCGGCTTCATTCGCATCGACAGCGTGCATCAGGGCGATCAGGACGGCATGAAGGGGCTCTACCACATCAACGCGGTGGACTGCGTCACGTAGTTCGAGATCGTGGCCACCCCCGCCTTCGCGGGGGCAGGCTCTGCGAACGTTTGAGCGAGGCGTTTCTGTTGCCGGTGATCGAAGCGATGCTTGCGAGCTTCCCGTTCACGGTCCTGGGCTTCCACGCGGAGCGCGAAGCCTGCCCTTGGGGTGCAATGGTTCGGAGTACATCAACTACACGGTGGCAGACCTGCTGGAGAAACTGCGCGTGGAGTTCACCAAATCCCGGTCCCGACGCAGTACTGACAACGACTTGGCCGAAACCAAGAATGGCGCCATCGTGCGCAAACACTTGGGCTACAGCCACATCCCGCAGCGCTTCGCACACGAGGTTAACGCATTTTGCCGCGCGTTCCTCAACCCCTACGTCAACTTCCACCGCCCCTGTTTCTTTGCTGAAACGATCACCGATGAGAAAGGCAAAACCCGCAAGAAATACCGGATGAAAGACATGATGACACCGTATGAGAAACTGAAATCACTGACCAACGCTGCCGCGTTCCTCAAGCCAGGATTCACCTTTGAATTACTTGATCAACACGCTACAGCAATGACTGACAATGAGGCTGCTCTGAAATTAAACGAGGCCAGAACGAAACTCTTCCAATCCATCCACCGTCGATCCAAACAGGCCGCTTAACTTCTACCCTCTGGGACGTTCGCTCAGACTCATGCCTGGATTGGAATTGACTACCCACGTGACTATTTTTATTTGTCCGTTATGGAGAAACTTTGTGCTCGACAAACCATTGCTCCAGCATCGCGAGCACCCAGATCAATGTGCCGTAGTAAGCAGCGTGCCCACTGCGATGGGTATCAATAAGATCGTCGATGAATTTTTCTTGCAACAAGCCGCGCGCTTTTAGTCCCTGTAAGTTGGAGTAGATCACCTGTTGTAGCTCGGGCGTGGTTTTGAGCCACTCTCCGAAGGGCAGTCCAAAACCGTGTTTTTTCTTATGAAGAATTTCTTTGGGCAGAAAATTTTCCAAGGATTTTTTGAAGAAGTAGCGGAGCTTGAGTCCTTTCAATTTCATGTCCGGCGGGACGCGCGCCGAGAATTCCAGCAACTCGTCGTCCAGCATCGGGTAACGCACCTCCACGCCGATCTGTTCACACATTCGATTGACCTTGCGCAGATCATTGTCGGCAAGGGTGATTTTCCAATCCAGATACAACATTCGATTCAGAAGCGAATCGGTTGGCGCATTCTTCCAAGTTTGGTTGAGCAGTTGCAACGGATGCTGGGTGTTGCACTGCGCAAAATAGTCCGGATTGAACATCGCGCTCGGATCGCTGCGCTGTAGAAAGTTGTAACTTTCCATCCGATCCGGCATGGGCATTTTTGCTTGCTGAATATAGCTGCGAACTTTGCGTGCGGGAGGAAACCATTGTGTTCCAGGCAGGCCCACAAACAGAGGTTCGATCAGCGAGGTACGGAGCGGCTGCGGTATCTGTTGATAGACATCGAACACTTTCTGCTTTGCATAACGAGAGTTGCCGCCAAACAATTCATCCCCGCCATCGCCAGCAAGCAGGGTGCGCGTGCCATCGTTATAGGCCAACTGCGCGCAGAAATAGGTCGGGATCGCCGAGGAATTACCGAACGGTTCATCGTAGGAGTGGGCGACTTTGGAAAATGCTTCGGCGACATTTTGTGGCGTGACATAGTATTCGTGCTGGTTAGTGCCAAAATGTCGCGACGCGAGCCTTGCATAGGAAATCTCGTCGTAACCTTCTTGCGAAAAGCCAATTGAATAGGTATTCGCTTTACCCGGTCGCAGACCCGCTAGCATGCCCGAGACCGTGGAGCTGTCGGTGCCGCCACTGAGAAATGCACCGGTTGTATCATCGGGATTACAGCGCTTTACCGACGCGCGCACGATGCTCATGAACTCATCTTGTAAACTCGAAAAATTCCCGCCGCCATGATCGTTGAACTCAGGTTCCCAATAACGTTTCAGAGTGATGTTGCCATTCTGAAAACGCAGCAGCTGTGCGGGTTCGAGTTTTTGGATATCGCGATACACCGTTCCGGGACTGGGAATCATGTGGAAATATAAGAAGTCATATAACGCTTGCGGTGACACCGCGTCGCTCACCCCAGGATGCGACTTCACAATAGTCGCGTCAGAGCCGAACACCAGTCTGCCGTCCCGCGTGATGCTGTAACACATCGGATACGCGCCGATACGATCCACCGCAATGATGACGCTATTGGTGCTGGAGTCCTGTAGCGCAAGACTGAAATGCCCGCCGATGCGACGCATGAAATCGTCAGGAGAGCGTCGAAAAAGCTGGGCGAGAGCCGCATGGTCACCGCGCGTTTTCGAGGTGGCAGCAATATCGGAATCCTTCCACACGATGCGGCCGACAATTGCTGCCGTGAGCTCGCCTTCATTGTGGGGGACATGCGAGGACCACGCGGGGCCCAGTGAATTTACGGAAGCGGCAACGTAGGTTAATTTCTGTCCGCGACTCGCGCCGCTCTCCAGAGTGGTACGCAGATAAGTGCGGTCTGCTTCAGAATGCGCACTGCCAGACCAGCCGAATATTCCTTTCATTTTTTGCGTTCTCGTTCTCGTTCGTTTGTGTAGTGATTGATGATCGTGAGCTATTTGCGATGAAAGCAACGTGCGGCCAATCGTACCGGACCCCACCCATTCCAATCTTTCGGCGTAATCCAAGTGCGCGTGAAGTGTAGACGCGAAATTAATATCGCTACGAGCAGCGCGATGCCCGCCGTGATAACTACGGACAGGATCGCGGTGAGTGCCAGCGCGTAGGATTCCAGGTTCCAGGTCGAGGCTCCCAATACTTTCATACCGCAGAAAAAAATCAGTGGATGGAGCAGATAGACCATCAGCGAGTGCTTGCCACAAGCGTTAATAAAACGAACCGTATTGAGTTTCATCGCTAACCAGATGGCGACCACGACACCGGTAAATGCGCTGATGTCCTGAAGAATGAATAACAGCGGATCGGTAACCGAGTGAAGTTCCAGCGTCATGATTTCGATATTTTTTCCGCGAAATACCAGGTACCCGTAACTGACGATAAATGCGCCAAGCACCGCGTAGCGGTAGCGGTAGAAAGATTCGCTTTTCAACGCGATCCGCATCAAAACGCCAAAGGGAAATATCCAAAGTACTATCAGCACTCCGAACGGCGTGTACTTGAGCAGTTCGATTGAAAACATCGCGATGAATGCATGCGTTAAGCGCGCAGCCGTAGTGATGATAGTTTTGCTGCGTCGACCAACAGTATCAAAAATCGACAAAACGTAAACCACACCAAACAGTGCCGGTAGGAACCACAAATAGTAAAAACCTGACGCCGTTTTCACAAGCGGTGCGCTGCCGATGAGCAATGCGGCAAGCCAGTCGATAAGGACTACATTGGCCGGGGCATCGTGCCTTAGCAGTACGGTATATAGTGCGGTGGTAAACGTCAGCACACACCAGAACGGAACAAGATATCTAATCGCGCGATCAAACAGCTGCCGTTGCGAAAGAAATTTTACCGGCGCAAGAAACGGCAGAATCAAAAAGCCCAGCACATGAAAAGTTAGCGGTTTGAAAAACTCGGGCACCCATGCTCGAAGCAAGTCATTGTGGTCCATTATCACAATGAGGACGAGCAGGCCTTTCACTGCATCGATGCTGCTGAAATAGACGTTTGAGAACGTACCAACCTGCGGAGAAGTGTTCACAATGTGGCGGTTGAAGTCGTGGGCGGTACGGCGATTTCACGTTCGACAATTTGTCGCAGTGAAGCCAGAATCGCGAACAGAACATAGATCAATTCAAAATAGGCCATGCTCAAGGCAGCGCCCGAGACAAAGTAGGCAATCAGCGAATACTGTGAATATTGTGCAAGCTGTCCGGCCCAGGCGAGATCGGGCCTTGTCTTGACTTTATTGACGACGAATCTGGTATTTTTCCACGCAGTGATCCCAATAGCGGCGAACAAGATCAGGCCACCAAAACCCAAGTCCCCGAGCACTTGAAAATAGATGCTGTGTGCCGCATGGGGATAATTCGGATCAGGTTCCCCAGTGCGGACGAAATCCAAATCGTGGAATCGGGTTAGCCGGTAACGTGTCCAGGTAGTGAAGTCCTGTACTGCATGAAATCCTCCCCCGAACACTGGATTATCCAACGCAATCAGCGTGCTCTGCTTCCACGCAATCACGCGGCCCATAAAGGATTCATCTTGTTTGGCTGACGCAATGGTATCCATTCGTGAGAACCACCGATCAGGTGCAAATGAAATAAGCATTGCCGCGACCGGAATCGCAATGGCGAGAAATCTGAATTTCCGTGGACTGTAGATAAACGACCAGGTCGTGATGGCCGCCAACCCGATGAGTCCGCCGCGTGAAAAGGTGCCGACCACGGTGAAAAAAAGTATCGTCGCGCTTCCTAGCAGGGCGAGTCGAACCCAGAAATGCTGGGCTTGACGAAATAGATAAAAAACCAGCGGCAATATGCACAATATCGCCAGGGCGAAATGATTGTTGTCACCCAGTATGGACTCGCCAGGCCCCCAAATATTGTGCCCACCGCCGGACAAGATAAATTTTAAGCCTTCGGAAATTCCGTGAAATCCAACCGATAAGAAAATCGCATACAGCAACGCCTCGATTCGACCGCGAGTGTTAAACAGCGCGCCGACTACCAGAGCAAAGAAAATGAGTTTGGAAAACTTATCCCACTCGCCCCATTCGAGACCTTCCGTGCCGATTGCAAACACCGCAGAAATCGTTCCAAAAATACCGAAAAAAAGTAACAGCACCCCGGTGCGATGCATGGGAATTCGAATCGGCTCTTTGGAGAGTGCCCATACCACCAGCGTCAGCAGCACCACGATAAGGTTGAAATGAATAGGCTGAGCAAACCCATACATGTAGGAGTTTGGAACCAGGAACGCGGTCCAACACCAAAGCAGCGCGCCAATATGCGGTCGCCCAATGGCGTAGGGAAGCATCGCCAGAATTCCAGCCACGAGCGCAAAGTCACGCATACTGGCAACACCCTAGAGTTTGCAACTTTACTGATGTGAAATTTGGCAATGGCATTCTGATCAAGCCGTAATTAACGCTTGCGGTGTTGGGTGGCATGGGGGCGGGCAGGAGGAGTTGCTGCGCGAGATTTTGAATCGGAGCGAGCGCTCCAACGGACCATCAGGAACATGGCGACCAGATCCAACATTAATAAAAAAACTTCCATTGCATCCCCGTGGTGTAGTCGCACGTCAAAGAGCTCGCGACGGCGCATTTAAATTCGCGCAAATATCCGCAACCAATCGTATCGGTACTTTACTTGCTTTGCGTGAATGCTATTTGAGGCCGAATGTTAGCAGTAATCCGTAGATTTGCATTTTGTAAATATGAAATTGAATTGTAACTATTCAGCACCTTGAAGGAGCACATAGAGCGAAGCGAGTGCGACGACCCCGAGTAGCCGTAGGGCCGGGGGGTTGTCGGAATCCGCGCGCGAGCGCGGGTGTAGCCAAAACACAAGGCACCCAACACGGCGTAGTTATGGCGCGTCGCAGTGTGGCGAGTCGTGACGGACGTAGGACGGCTCGGGCCGCCGCAGGCAATACCCGCTGCCGAGAACAGGCGTTTGGCACTTGGATGTCCCAAAAATGTATACCGAGCACGACGGCGCAATCTCCGGATTGCCCGGCGCAGGACGAGTTGCGCGATTTTTACGCACCTCGATTCCGCTTTCAAAAAAAACCAACGCACGATTCTCGCCCGGCATTGAAGGGACTTTATGACAAAAAATGACTTTCTTGAACAAGCCAAAAGCGCGGCTCAGTCATTGGTAAAAGGCGGTTATTTACTCGAAGAGGACACTGATCGGGTGCTCGATCGCGCCGCGCAAACCTGGGATCGGGTGAATCGCTAAAGTTATTGGCGTGGCGCGACGGAATTTTTTCTTGCGAATCAGTTTTCCAGCGGCTACTCTGACTTGAGTTTTTGGGGAGAATTCGCAACACCCTCCCTTGTCTTTTCCCGCCACTCCATCATTGAACTTTTATAATGCACCAGTAGGCGCCGCGATGAGAATTAGCATTTTCGGTTTAGGTTATGTCGGGGCGGTGTCCGCCGGTTGCTTAGCGGCAGATGGCCATACGGTGATCGGCGTCGATCCGAACGCCACCAAAGTCAAATTGATTAACGACGGCGTGACGCCGATTATTGAAAAAGACATTGGTGAGATCATTGCCAACGCCGTCACGGAAAAACGCTTGTGGGCGACGACCGATGTGGCTAAAGCGATCAACGATTCGGAACTATCCATCGTTTGTGTCGGCACGCCGAGTGAACGCAACGGTAGCTTGGATCTGCGCTACATCCGTAGTTGTTGCGAAGAAATCGGCCAGGCGCTGCGCGGCAAATCAAGCTGGCACAACGTCACCATTCGCAGCACGATTTTGCCGGGCACGATGCGAAACATCATCATCCCCATGCTGGAGGAATCCAGTGGCAAAAAAGTCGGCGTCGATTTTGGCATTTGCAACAATCCTGAATTTTTGCGCGAAGGCACGGCGGTGTACGACTATCGCAATCCGCCCAAAACCGTCATCGGCGAAAACGATGCGCGCAGCGGTGATGTCCTCGCCGGGTTGTACGCCCACT
>JANMQQ010000341.1:0-8106 GCA_031370545.1 Gammaproteobacteria bacterium | reverse complement strand
CAATACCAAACAAGCTACGGAAGTTTTACAGCACGCATTGCAACTTTATCCGCACGATACTCCGCTGACATTGCTGACCGGCGAACTGTTAATGAACTCCGGAAACGCGCAACAAGCGCATGCCTTGCTATTGAATCAAGGGCGTTTCGAAAACGGAAATCCAGCGTATTACCAGTTATTGGCGCGCTCTGCCGAGCGCATTGATGATCAGCGCGAAGCGCACGAAGCGCTGGCTGAATATCATTATCTATTTGGCCGTACCGCAATGGCGGTCGAACATTTACAAACTGCGCTACGGCAATCCGATGCAAGCTTTTATATGAAGTCACGGGTCGAAGCGCGACTAAAAATTTTCCAGGATGAACTGCGTCCGCTGACGCAAAACAAACGCGAAGACAAGATGAGCGACTCACGCTTCAACGCCGAACGCTCTCTTCATGCAGGCGGCGTTTCCTCGATAACGACTGTAACGTCAAATTTAAATTAATTATCGAAGGCAAAGCGTCGTTCGCGATGTCCGACGTCACGCTGATAAGAAAGTTGTAATGAATTTTTTTTCCACTATAGTATACGTGGCCCGCTTGATAGGAGCTGGTGCATTTCATCTGTAAATTAAGTAAAAGCGGCGCACGATTTATTTATTGTCAAGCTCGTTATCATTAGGTAGATTGGCTAATTGGGGTAGTACCTTCTAGAAAAAATTAGACAGGAGGAAGTAATGCGGAATCCCGTAATGCAGATTGTGAAAACAACGGGCACCGTGCTGTTGGTGGGCGGTCTCGCACTAGCGCAAGCCATGGCGGCTGAAGCAACTGCGGCAGACGAAGGTAAGGCGATCGCAGAAAACCGCCTTAAGGGCAATTGCTTCGCATGTCACGACTACCCTGGCGCTGTGCTCCCCGGTAATGTTGGTCCGAAGTTAATCAACATGAAGGCACGTTATCCGGAACGTGAAAAACTACGCGCCCAAATTTGGGATGCGTCCAAGAAGAATGCAAATACCATCATGCCGCCCTTTGGCCGTTTTCATGTGTTAACGGAAAAAGAGATCGATGCCGTAGTTGAATGGGTCTATACGCTTTAAATATAGAACGCCATTTTAATAGCTCGTGTAGGAGAAAATGACGTGACGAAAATGAAACGCAGAACATTTTTAAAAGGTACCGCCGCCAGCAGCATGATTGGGTTGGCCATTAGTGCAGGGTTGTTGAAACCACGCATCGCTATGGCGGCTTGGCCACAGGTGGGATTCGATGCCAAAACGGTTGACGGCGCATTAGGCGCTTTGTATCAATCGTCAAGTACCTCGCCCAGCACCGCCATCAATATCAAGGCGCCAGATATTGCCGAGAATGGTGCAGTGGTACCCATTACGGTGACCACAAGCCTGCCCGCCGAGGTCATTACCCTCATCGTGGAGAAAAACCCCAGCCCGCTCGCCGGAAATTTCATTCTGGGCGCAGGCGGCATTGGCTATGTCTCGACCCGTGTAAAAATGGGCAAAACTTCCAAGCTAATCGCAGTCGTCAAGGCTGGCGGTAAATTGCACAGTGCAGACAAAGAAGTCAAAGTGACCATCGGCGG
This sequence comes from Gammaproteobacteria bacterium, assembly GCA_031370545.1. Taxonomy (GTDB): domain Bacteria; phylum Pseudomonadota; class Gammaproteobacteria; order SG8-11; family SG8-11; genus UBA6921. The sequence continues at coordinate 6,522 of JANMQQ010000341.1, read as the reverse complement.
TTGTGGCGGCTAGTGTCTTAGCCACGCGCGCCATCAAGACGATGAATTGAGGAAGAAACTATGGCAGAGAAAACCATTCGTATTCGCGCCGAACTCAGCGGTGATGTCACCGATGTCAAAGCGTTGATCAACCACACCATGGAAACCGGGTTGCGTAAAGATGCGAAAACCGGTGAAACCATTCCCGCCCATTTCATTCAAGAAGTCACATGCGAGGTGAATGGTAAGCAGAATTTCACCGCGCAATGGGGCGTCGCGATCTCGAAGAATCCGTACTTGTCCTATCAGTTCAAGGGCGGAAAAAAAGGCGATAAAATCAAAATTAGTTGGGTGGATAACAAGGGCGATAAAGACAGCGAAGAAGGCCAGGTCCAGTAGATTTCTATGCTGAGACACGCCCTCGCTTCGAGCTTCACCATTTCGTGGACGGAGGAAATAATGAAAAAATCACTCGCTATAGTATCGTTGTGCGCGCTAATTGCGGTACCGGCAGTGTCTTCGGCGGGGCCGGAGGAAGACAAAAAAGCATTTCAACAGTATTACAAACAACGCTTCCCCAATATTCCATTCGACGACTATATCAACGGCGTGTATGCGATCAGCCCGGGCGCACGCGAACAATGGATGGCTATCGAGGAGTTTCCTCCCTACCAGATCGCCATTGACGAAGGCAAGCGGCTGTTCGAGGCGCCATTCAAAAACGGCCAGACTTATGGAAGCTGCTTCTCCAGCAACGGCATAGGCGTAGGTGATCAATATCCATTTTTTGATGTAAAACGCGGCGAAGTCATTACTCTGTCGTCAGCCGTCAACGAATGTCGCATCAAGAATGGTGAAGATCTACTACCTGAAGAAAAAGGCAAACTGGCGTCGATCTTGGCATATATGGCATTTACTACCCGCGGCAAAAAGATTGACACAAAGGTTCCCAATGACCCTAAAGCGTTGGAAGCCTATGAGCGCGGCAGGCAGTTTTATTACGCGCGTCGCGGCCAGCTCAATATGGCGTGCGCGCACTGCCACATCGACAACGCCGGAAACAATTTACGTGCAAATCTTTTGAGCCCCTCGTTGGGTCACGCGTCGCACTTCCCTGTCTATCGCTCAGATTGGGGTGAAATTGGTACGCTGCACCGCCGCTTTATTGGTTGTAATCAGCAAGTGCGAGCCAAACCATTCAAGCCACAAAGCAAGGAGTATCGCGAGCTTGAGTATTTTCTGACGTACATGAGCAACGGCTTGACCTGGAACGGTCCCGGCGCCCGCGAATAAAATTATCTCTTCAGTTTCGTTCGAAGCCCGATCTGCGTTGCAGAGCGGGCTTTTCTTTTTAGGATGAATTCAGAACACAATACTCATGAATAGCGTCTCGCTGTTGCTGCACTTTCGTCGCCTTGCCGACAATCTTTTGCTGCCCGCAGAATCACAATTAAAGCCTTGCCTGTTTCTGCACCGTACACTTAGAATGCGCTGATTTTTCAAATTCCTGTCAGCGATTTTGAATACATGTTTAATTTACGTCGTTGCCGGTTCGTTGGTCTGCTCCGCAGGAGGAAAAAATGGGTATTTCCCGCCGGGAATTCTTGGAACTACTGGCGATTGCCAGCGTGGCCGGAATTGATATTTCACACCGCGCCAACGCCGACTCCGGCGATGCCTATGATCTGCCTCCCTTCGGCAACGTTTCTCTGCTGCACTTTACTGATTGTCATGCCCAGCTACTTCCAATTTATTTTCGTGAGCCGCATATCAACCTCGGCGTGGGCGCGATGCAGGGGCAGGCACCGCATCTGGTCGGGCACTACCTGTTAAAAAAATACGGCATTCCAGAAAGCTCGCTGGAAGCTTATGCATTGACTCCGATTGACTACGTCAAAGCGGCGCGCAAATTCGGCAAGGTGGGCGGATTTGCACATCTCGCTACGTTGGTGAAAAAAATACGTGGACAACGTCCCGGCGCGTTGCTTCTCGATGGCGGTGACAATTGGCAGGGTTCGGCAACGTCGTTATGGACACGTGGTCAAGACATGGTTGATGCGTCCCTGCTGCTCGGTGTAGATATCATGACCGGGCACTGGGAGTTCACGTATGGAGCAGATCGTGTCAAACACATCATCGCCAACAGTCTCGACGGCAAAATGGATTTCCTGGCGCAGAACGTTGTCGACAACGAATGGAGCGAACCGGTTTTCAAGCCGTATGTGATACGTGAAATCAACAGTGTCCCGGTGGCCATTATCGGGCAAGCGTTTCCCTATACGCCGATCGCTAATCCGCGCCATCTGATCCCAGACTGGAGCTTTGGCATTAACGAAGAGCGAATGCAAGAAACAGTCGACAAAGCACGCGCGGCGGGCGCACACGTGGTCGTGGTGTTGTCTCACAACGGTATGGACGTTGACTTAAAAATGGCCAATCGCGTGCGCGGGATTGATGCCATTCTCGGCGGCCACACTCACGACGCGGTGCCCGCTCCAATTTTGGTGAATAATGGCGGTGGCAAAACACTCGTCATCAACTCCGGTTCCAACGGCAAATTCCTCGGCGTGTTGGACATGGACGTCAAAGGCGGCAAGCTGCGTGATTTCCGCTTTAAGATGTTGCCGGTGTTTTCCAATCTGCTCGAGCCGGACAAAGAAATGTCTGCGCTGATTGAAAAAGTCCGTACGCCGTTCATGCCAAAACTTGGCGAAAAACTGGCGGTAACCGAAGACCTGCTCTACCGTCGCGGTAATTTCAACGGGACCTTCGACCAGCTCATCCTCAATGCGATGATGGAAGTCAAAGACACCGAAATCGCGTTTTCGCCCGGCTTCCGTTGGGGCACGACATTGTTACCCGGTGATGTCATCACCTTTGAGCACGTGATGGACCAAACCTCGATCACGTATCCGGCCACCACAGTGAACGAGATGACCGGCGAGCGCATCAAAGAAATTCTCGAAGACGTTGCCGACAATCTGTTCAACGTCGACCCTTACTACCAGCAAGGCGGCGACATGGTGCGCGTGGGCGGATTGAAATTCACCATCGACCCCGCCGAGAAGATCGGCAAGCGCATCAGCAACATGGAACTGAAGGGCAAGCCCGTCGTCGCCAGCAAAAAATACAAGGTGGCGGGTTGGGCCAGCGTACAGGAATCGGTCAAGGGAGAACCCATTTGGGATGTGGTCGCGAACTACCTGCGACATAAAAAGACCGTTCAAATTAAAGATCTGAACGTCCCGGTAATCAAGGGATTGAAGAACAACCCGGGCGTGGAATCGGTATAAGCGTCGGCGGTCTGGTTGTTGTCAAGCTAGAATACCTTCCGCATCAAATAGACTGCATACCCGCTGAATATCGCAGCGGGTAGCAGCGCACCTACCACCGGATTGAGCTCGTACACCAAGGTCACATACGTCGTCACCTGGTTGAATAAATAAAATCCCACGCCGATCAAAGTACCAACCACAATACGCTGCCCCGCAGTAACCGAGCGCAATGGACCAAATACAAACGGGACCGCCAGAAACACCATCACGCCGGTGACAAATGGCGCCGCGATCTTTGACCAGTATGCAACTTCATAACGCTCCGCCTTCAACCCATTCTCATGCAAGTAATCCACGTAGTTGCCCAGCCCCGCCACCGACAAGGTATCAGGCTTGACTATTACTACATTCAATAAATCGGGACTTAGACGGGTCGTCCATGGTTCTTCTGGTACCTGACTTGATCGTACTGCATCCGCCTCAAATCGCTTATGGATGACATCCTGCAACAACCAATGATCACGCAAATAAACGGCTTGTTTCGCCTGCGTAATTTGTTTAAGTTGATTCGGCTCGGCAAAATCATAAATGTAAACACCCGCCAGTTTGCCGTCTGGCAAGATCTCACGCACATTCACCACGCTGGTTGCATCGCGCGCCCACAGGCCGTTTTTGCCTTTAAAGCTGATATTTTCTGACATCGACACCGAGCGCAGCACTTGCGCGCGGCCTTCGCTGCGCGGCGCGATCCATTCGCCGATCACCGACATGATAATCATCAGCATCAATCCCACTTTCATTACCGACCACACAATGCGCGACAGCGGCACGCCAGCGGCGCGAATCACAGTGAGCTCGTTGTGCCGCGCCAGCAAACCCAAACCCGCCATGCTGCCAATCAAAGCTGCAATTGGAAACATCTGCACCATCATGCGCGGCATGGTCAGCAGCACATACTGCCCCGCTTGCGCCATGCCGTAGCTGCCGCGGCCCACCGCGCCCAATTCATCCATGAATGCAAAAAAAGTGAACAGCGCCAGCAACACAAACAGCACGATGGTGGTATGCAGGGTGATGCTGGTGGCGATGTAGCGGTCGAGGATACGCATCAGCGCGCGTGCACCATGCGCGCGCCTACATAGCGCCACCCATATTGATGAATCAGCAGGCCGATGATCACAATGATCAGCAGCCCATGCACCCACCACATGCCCAACGCTGACGTCACCGTGCCACGCTGCAATCCGTTTTGCGCAACCCCCATCAGATTGTTGTAGATGATGTAAATCAGGATCGCACCGAGCAATCGCGCGTAACGCCCTTCGCGTGGCGACGTGCGGCTCACCAGCACCGCAAGCAGTCCGAGTAGTAAGGCCGAGATCGGCATTGAAAGCCGCCATTGCAATTCAGCCGCATCATGCGGATCGTCAGACCGAATGAGGGCCAGAGTGGACTGAGCGTCGCGTTTGCGCTCGTGAGGTTGTAGCCCCTTGGGCTCCAGACGCACCGACGCCTTGGCGTATTCATGAATACGAAAATGCTCCGCTGCCGGATTGCCCTCGTAGCGACGCCCGTCCAATAACACTAGAAAACTGTCGCCGGTTTGCGCGTCAGTATATTGATAACCATTATTTGCCACGAATAAATCATCGCCGGTGGGCGTGCTGTTTTTCACGAACACGTGGTTCATGAGTTTTTTGTCGGCGGACAAACTCTCGATGTAAAACACACTGCGTTCGCCGCCGATTTCGCGAAATTGTCCGGCGCTGATACTGGACAGCTCCGACTGCGCTTCCGCCTGTTCACGCAATTGCATGCCCTGCTCCACCGCCCACGGCGACACCACCAACGACAACCATCCCACCACGCCCGCAACCCCGAGAGATAACAATCCGATGGGAAGTAGCACGCGACCGGTACCCATGCCTGCTGCCGACAGCGCTGTCATTTCGTTGTCACGATAAAGGCGCCCGAATGCCAGCAGCACCGCAATATAGAAAGCGAACGGCACCAGCAATACCGACGAGCTCAAGGTCAGCGTCGTCAGCAAACGAAAAATCAATTCAGCGGGCAATTCACCTGAAGCCGCTTCGGCAAGATAGCGCGCGAAATGTCGCCCGAGAAAAATCAGCAACAACACCGCCAACACCGCGAGCAGCGTTTGCAAAATTTCTTTGATTAAATAACGTTGAATGACCAAGGTGCGGTATTTTAATTCAGCAAGGAAGTGAAATGGGTTGATACACTAATACATTCTCAAACCCAACAAAATACGTAAAATAAAGCCCGTCCGAAATTCGACGCTGACTCACCACGCGACCACTTCGAGGATATTCATGGAATTCACCATAAAAAGCGGCGAGCCCCAACGGCAACGCAGCGCCTGTATCGTCGTTGGCATACACGAGGCACTTCGTCTGAGTGAAGCGGCGCAACAACTCGATACGACCAGCAAGGGTTACCTGACCGATTTACTGAAGCGCGGCGATCTCGACGGCAAAATTGGCCAATCGCTGCTCCTGCATAACGTTCCACACATCCAGGCCGAACGTGTGTTGCTGGTGGGCTGCGGACGCGAGCGCGAGCTGCATGATGCGCAATATCGCAAAATTGTCACGACCGCGACCAAGGCGCTGGGCGAGATTAATGTAGCTGACGCACTCACCTATCTCACCGCCTTGCATGTGGTCGGGCGTGACCTCGCCTGGAACGTCCGCCAAACGGTCGAAGCCACCCGTGATACCTTGTACCGCTTCGATCAATTGAAGAGCAAGAAAGAAACCCCGCGCCGCACATTGCGCAAATTGACGCTCGGCGTTCCCGACAAAAAAAATGCAGCCGCCGCGCAAGATGCGATGCATGCCGGGATTGCCATCGCCAACGGAATTGAGCTGGCAAAAAATCTCAGTAATCTGCCCGGTAACATTTGCACGCCGACTTACTTGGCCGAACAAGCCGTTGCACTGGGCAAAGAATTCAAGTCAATCAAAGTCACGATCCTTGAAGAACGCGATATGCAAAAACTCGGCATGGGTTCCCTGCTGTCGGTGTCGCGCGGCAGCCGCGAAGACGCCAAGCTGATTTTGATGGAATACAAAAACGCGCCCAAAGCGCTTCAGCCGATTGCGTTGGTGGGCAAAGGCTTGACCTTCGATGCGGGCGGCATTTCCATCAAACCCGCAGGCGATATGGACCTGATGAAATACGACATGTGCGGAGGCGCGTCAGTGTTCGGCGCGTTGCGCGCGGCGGCGGAACTGAAATTGCC
>JANMQQ010000340.1:0-2289 GCA_031370545.1 Gammaproteobacteria bacterium | reverse complement strand
CGCAATACTATGATGCGGCTTTTTCCCGATCTGTTTGCCAGCCATCCCGTCGCCCCGATCGATCACTATCCGCAGATGCTGCTCGATACTCTGCTCGAAGCAGCGCCATCTAATGTGGCTGAACCGGTGATTGTGGTGATGTCGCCAGGCGCTTATAACAGCGCCTATTTCGAACACGCTTTCCTCGCCAGTCAGATGGGGGTGGAGCTGGTGGAGGGCCAGGATTTGTTTGTGCATGCCGGCAAGGTATACATGCATACCACCGAAGGACCGCAGCAGATTCATGTCATTTATCGACGTGTCGATGACGATTTTCTCGATCCGCTGGCTTTCCGTCCGGACTCGACGCTGGGTGTTCCCGGCCTGATGAACGCCTACTGCAATGGAGGTGTCGCGCTGGCCAATGGAGTCGGCACCGGCGTGGCGGACGACAAATCTACTTACCCCTATGTGCCGGCCATGATTGAATTTTATCTGGGTGAAAAACCCGTCCTATCCAACGTGCCCACTTGGCGTTTGGGTGAGACGGAAGATCTTAAATATGTGCTCGCCCACCTACCTGAGTTGGTAGTGAAGGAAGTCCAGGGTTCGGGTGGTTACGGCATGCTGATAGGACCTGCCAGCACACCTGCGGAGATCGCGGCGTATCGCGAACGAATTCTGGCGGCACCGGCCGGTTTTATCGCCCAGCCGACTTTGGCACTGTCCACCTGCCCAACCTTGGTGGAAGCGGGTATTGCCCCACGCCACGTGGACTTGCGCCCATTCGTATTGTCAGGCAAAGAAATCCGTCTGGTGCCCGGCGGCCTTACTCGCGTGGCGTTGGCTGATGGTTCTTTGGTGGTCAACTCGTCCCAAGGTGGTGGGACGAAAGACACTTGGATATTGGAGGATTAAATTATGAGCACCTCTAAAAATCCAAACTTCGTCGCGATACGGCGTTGCTCAAAAAATTTTATCGCTTACATATCCAACATATGCGGCGCGCTCAAATTTTATCGCGCCTTGTCTCGCTTAGAATTTTAAATTTTTAGAGGTGCCCTTATGTTATCTCGAACCGCAGATCACCTATTTTGGATGGCGCGCTACATCGAGCGCGCCGAAAATACTGCACGCGTGCTGGATGTCACACACAGCACTTCGCTGCTGCCGGATGATTCGGAAGGCGCGGAGGCCCATCTGTGGTATGCGCCGCTCAACATTACGGGTTGTGCTGCCGACTACACAACTAAACACGGGTCGGCAGAATCCGCCGCAGTCACGCGTTTTATCGCCCTTGATCCGGATAACCCGGCCAGCATTTATACCAGCTTGATGCTGGCACGGGAAAATGCGCGTGCGGTGCGCGGCGCCATCACCGGAGAGATGGGGGAGAGTATTAACGGCACCTGGCTTGAACTCAATCGCATGTCACCCACACTCAGGGGCGATCGTCTGACCTCTTTTTTTGACTGGGTGAAAGAACGTTCACACCTGTTTCGCGGGGTGACTCTGGGCACCATTCTCAAGGACGATGCACTCAACTTCATCCGCCTCGGCACATTTTTGGAACGCGCTGACAACACCGCACGCATTCTCGATGTTAAATATCACATTCTGTTGCCGAGCGTGAAGGATGTCGGCGGCGCGGCGGACTATTACCAGTGGGGCGCGCTGTTGCGCTCGGTCAGCGCATTCGAGGCCTACCGCAAAATCTACCGCGACGTGATCTCGCCGCTGCGCGTGGCCGAGCTATTGGTGCTGCGTGCCGATATGCCGCGTTCGTTGCACGCCTGCCTGAACGAGGTGGATTCCACGTTGGAAATCATCAACGGCTCGACCGGCCGCGAGGCGCGCCGCTGCGCAGGTGAAATGCATGCAGCGCTGCATTTCAGTCGCATTGAAGATATTTTCGCTGATGGCCTGCACGGGTATCTGACCGATTTTCTCGAACGCACTGCCCGCCTCAGCAAGGAAATTCGCAGCGCTTATCTGGCACGCCGTGACGAATTTGTTGCGCCGACACCCATACGCCAGATGGCGCAGGTACAATAAAAGATGCTAAACAACCGTAGTGGACCTCTCATGACTTATTGCGTCGCGCTCAAGCTCAACGCCGGACTGGTGTTTGCTTCGGATTCCCGTACTAACGCCGGGGTGGATCAAATTGCCTGCTTCAAAAAAATGCGCAGTTTCGTCAGCAAAGGCGACCGCGTTATCGTCATTCTCAGTTCGGGGAATTTGTCCATCACGCAGAGCGCGATTAATTTGCTCGAGCAACGCGGAAAGCGCAATGAATTACGCAATCTG
>JANMQQ010000306.1:0-13743 GCA_031370545.1 Gammaproteobacteria bacterium | reverse complement strand
ATGCTCCTTATGGGTCGCGTTCTGCGTAGTCTTTGGTTTTTAAGTATGATTTCGTTGTCCGTCGTTGGTTGCCGGTCTGACGCCGTGCCTGGGCCTGATCACACCCCGCCACGTCTCGTGAACAACACCGGATTGTTTGCGTTACAGGGCGGCTTGGTCGTTGTTAGCGCATCAATGCTGCAATTTACCGACAATGTTCAAAGCGCGGACCACGTGCGTTACACACTTACACAGTTGCCCGAATTGGGAAAAGTCCTCCTCAATCAAGCAGTGCTGGCGGTTGGTGCCACATTTACACAAGCCGACATTGACTGCGCCCTCGTCGCGTTTCGCGACGAGGGCGCAGCGGCGCAGGCGCAGCGCATGGCCTTCGATGTCGATGATGGTCAGGGCAACGTGCTGCCTGCTCAGAGCTTTGTATTCGAAGTCGGCGCGGCGGCCAGTGAATTCCTATCGCAGCTCGACGACGGCCAAGTAACCTTGAGCTGGGTCAATCCCGATAACGTGAAATTCGACGGGATTGTGATTCGACGGCGTGAAAACGGCGCGTATCCTGCCGACGCGAACGACGGCACATTAGTCGTCGACGCATCAGCGGCAATCACCTCGACCATTGACGCCATTGCCGCGCTGCCGTCGCCCACGCCGCAGACGTACTACTATGCGGCATTCTCGCGTGACAAGTCAGGCAATTTCTCTGGCAGCGCGCAAGCGGGTGTTTACTGCGACATTCAGAGGTGCGTCACGATTCCCAACCTGGGCAATCTCTTGCACGTGCACAACCAAAGTGACGTCGAACGCCTGCGCACGGAACTGATACGCCGCACCTGGGGCAATGGCGGGATGCCAATGTCGACGATGCCGGTGCTAGAGGAGGACATGCTGCTCAATCCTCCGCCAGCAATGCTGCCGCTACCGCCCGAAGCCGTGCAAATCAAACAGCTCACGGTGAACTTGCCGTATGGACTGTTCTCGCGTGTGTGGTTGCTTAGTCCAGCTACGCCGAACAACCGTTTGATGATTTATCACTCTGGGCACCGCGGCGAATGGTCGTGGGACCTGGTTAGCCGATTCCTTCGCGAAGGCTACTACATGATGAACGTTTGGATGCCGCTCACTGGGCGGAACTACTGGCCGACCGGGCCCTACACACAGCATGATCAACTCGCCGTACTTTATCATCCCATGAGACTTTTCATGGAGCCGGTCACAGTGGGTATCAACTACGTGTTGAGCCAATTGCCAATCAAGCGGATCGCGATGATGGGCCTATCTGGCGGGGGCTGGACCACCGTGGTGTACTCGGCCATCGACAAACGGATCGACGCATCCTACCCCGTGGCGGGCTCTTACCCGACTTATTTACGCAGCCAACTGGGTGGAAGTTCGTTGGGCGATTTCGAACAAATCGATCCGAATTTTTACCTTGATGTTTCGTATTTAGACTTATATGTGCTTGGCAGTGAAGGTCAGCGTCAGATGCAGATCTACAACGAGTTCGACGATTGTTGTTTCGGCGGAACCTACGCAAATACTTTTTCAGCTTTCGTCGCGCAAGTGGTTGCTGAGGCGGGCGGACGGTTCAGCGCAATTGTTGATTCGACGGTGCCGTCACACGTGGTCTCCAACGCTGCGTTGGAAATGATCATCGGTGCGGAGGCGCAAGCGCCTTAGCCAGGTGTTAACGTACAGCTTTGTTAGGAAACTTTGTTTTCATAGTGAAATATTTCGGAAATAGAAAGGGATTAATCTTCGGCCCTCATGCTCTCAGTGAGGTTCACTTAGTTATATGTACTCCCTTTTCACTAAGCTCTTGCTGCTCGGCGTATTGTTATTGCTATCGAGTGAAATTCACGCGGTGCAGATTTTTGACGGTTATTACTCCAACTTCAGCGTCGCACAAGGAGGGAGCATCGACCTGTACGCATCTGGGACAGATTCCGCGTTCAGCTTGACTATTTTTAAGGGATACGGCTCGCAAGCTAGTTTCGTGACCAAAATAGACGGCATTACCGGTGCCGTTCAAACGTCACCGAGCGATAACGCGTGGCAAGTGGGAGCGGGTTGGAGTCCTTCAACGACCATCAACGTCGACGCTAATTGGGAGAGCGGTATGTATCAGGGGTACCTGCTCGCAACTCACTATGCCTCGCTCAGTGACGTTGGGAAAACTACCTTTTTTGTGGTGAAGGCAGCAAATCCGGGCAGCACATCCAAGATACTTGTGCTGGACAACGCGCTGACAAATGTCGCTTACAATGGTTGGGGAGGAAAGTCACTCTATCCAAGCAACTCGTCGGGTAGCGTTCAGGCAAACACAGTGTCTTTGTTACGGCCGGGCCAAAATTTAGCGCAACAAGAAGAACTCGAATTTTCGAATTGGGCAAAGCTGAATAACATCCCTCTTGAATATGCTTCTTCGATGGATCTGCACAGCGACCCAACGCTGCTTTCTCATTACAATCTCGTTGTCATGGTTGGGCACAATGAGTATTGGACTTCAGAAATGCGCGCAAATCTTGACGCGTTTGTGCAAAACGGCGGCAATGCCATGATACTGGGCGGCAATACGATGTGGTGGCAGGCGCGCGTCGATAGCTCCAACAATCAGCTCGTGTCGTATAAGGAAAGCGCTACGACAAGCGATCCAATCCGGGCGACCGATCCATCGCTCGTAACTACGAATTGGTATAACCCGCTGATCGTTAGACCGGAGAATTCATCGATTGGAGTTAGTTTTCGTAACGGCGGTTATGTCAACTATGGAGGCCACTACACTGCGGCCACTGGAAATGGTGGTTACACAGTCGTCAATTCCTCCCACTGGCTATTTGCCGCAACCGCATTGAGTAATGGCAATGTTTTTGGGCAAAGCAGCGCGATCGTAGGATACGAAACCGACGGTGCGCTCTACATAACCAACGCCGACGGCCAGCCGGTACCCACAGGGGCAGACGGAACGCCGTTGAGTTTCGAGATACTTGCTATGGCGGATACCTATAACCCAGCAAATGGCGGCACGGGGCATGCGACCATGGGGATATTTCAGCCGTTCGCCAATGGAGGTCAGGTATTCAACGCGTCTACGGTCAATTGGGCCGATGGGCTTTGGTACTTTGGCGACGCGACGCGGGCTCAGGGCACGGTAGACCCAATCGTTAGTCAAATCACGAAGAACGCCATTAACAAATTGCAGAATCGGACGGTCCTACCGGCCGTAGATACAGCACCCGAGGGATTCACGTTTACCGGCCTGACCGGTGTGGCGTTGAGCGAGGAGTCGACCTCGAACACGATCACGGTGGCGGGCATCAATGCATTGGCGACGATCTCCATCAGCGGCGGTACGTATTCCGTCAACGGCGGCACCTACACCGCAGACACGGGGACCGTGAATAACGGTGATACGGTGACCGTGCGCGTCACCTCATCCGCCAGTTATTCCACCCCCGTGAGCACGACACTGACCATCGGCGGCGTGAGCGGCACGTTCGGCGTGATTACTCTCAGCAACACCGCCACGTCCGGCGGGGGCGGCGGGGGTGTGATCGATCCGATCTTTCCCTTGCTGGTGCTGTTCGCCGGCTATCACTTGGTGCGGCACCGCAACGCAGGCGTGGTGGCGTGACGCGCGCTTCTGGGCGGCGCAGGTTGCCGCCTCACGTAACTTAATCTAAAAAAGCCAAGGGGCCGGAGAACGGGTCATGGCGAGCCTCACCCGGTTTCTCGCGGAGCGGCTCAAGCTCAGGGCTAATACGACCAAGAGCGCGGTGGGCAAACCGTGGGAACGGAAGTTTCTGGTCTACAGCCTGACGTGGCACAAAGCCCCGAGACTGCGGATCGCGCCGACCAGCCTGCAACGGTTGGAAGACAAAATCCGCGAAGTGCTCAAGGGTACGAGAGGGCGGAGCTTGACGAATACTCTCCAGGAACTCAACCCGATGCTCCGAGGCTGGGCGGCTTATTTCAAGCTGACCGAAACCAAGAAAGCGCTGGATGGCTGGATCAGGCACAAGCTACGCTGCATGCTGTGGCGAAAGGGGAAACGTCCTTATACTCGTCCAAGAACCTGATGAAGGCGAGGTTGACGCGTGAGGCTCGCAACTGAAATTTTTGCGCTGCAATCACATTGCCCCTTTAAGTTGATACCACAGCCGACCCAGCACCTCGTGCAATGCAAACGATGTGGTATACAACGCGTGCGGATCAGGTTGCCAGCGCACCGTGTCTGGATCAATGGTTAGTGTCAGGTTGAAAGACGCCGGTGCGGGGACGACATCGAATCCGAAGTGCCGAAACGCATACACCGAGCGGCTCATGTGCCAGGCGCTGGTAACCAGAAAGATTCGCCGGATGCCAAGCGGTTCGAGAATTTCATTGGTGAATTGAGCGTTTTCCCAAGTGGTGCGGCTCTCGGTTTCGACCCATTTAACAGGAATGCTGAAGTCCTGTTCGAGCACTTGCTGCATGAGTTCAGCACCGGAGGCATGTTCTCCGCGGCGTGTTCCGCCGGTGACCAGGATCGGCGCATGGGTGCGTCGTGCCAAGCGCGCGCCGTAGCGAACCCGGTCGAGCGGAATCGCCGTGAGCGTATCGCCCCCATATTCTGGCGCGTCGTCGTAACGATTGCCGCCGAGGATGACAATCGCCGTGGGCTTATCCACCGGAAGTGGGCCGTGAGCGGGCAGCGCCGGGTACGCTTCGAGTACGCCGATGATCAAGCTGGAAATTGCGGGCGTACTGATCACGTAAAGCAACGCGGCCGCAGTTGCGATTAGAGCCGCGCCCAGGCGACGGTGCGCTCGCAAGCACAGCAGTCCCACCATTAAAATAACCACGAATATGCCGGGCGGGAGCAACAGGGATTCCAACGTATTTGAGATCGCTTTTTCCATGGGTTGCTATTGTACTGGCGAGACGTGCAGGCTGCAGGTGTTGTAATTCACTGCGACACAAATGCTGTCATATATTGAACGTATATAGCGATTATTGGATTGCACCTGACCATGTGGATGGTTAAGAACTCAATTCAGCAGAATTATCGAATAGATTATCGAGTGTAGAGGACGACGATGGTGATTAAGCGGATTGAGATATTAGGCGTTCCGGTCGATTGCGTGACGATGACGTCGGCTGTAAGTTTCGCGGAATCCGTCATCAGCGATAAAGATAGGCAACAGATCCGAGTTGTCGCGGTGAATCCGGAAAAGGCCATTAAGGCGCAAGAAGATCACAATTTATTGTCTTTTCTGAAAGGCTCGCAGCTATTACTGCCGGACGGAATCGGTCTGGTAAAAGCAGCGAAGTTTTTGAAGCTTGCTGACATGGTGCGCGTACCAGGTTCGGAGTTCATGCCGTCGCTTTGTGTGCAGGCAGCGAAAAAAGGGTTTAAGATTTTTTTGTTTGGAGGCAAACCGGAAGTAAATCAAAAAGTGTTCGACGTGCTAAGACAAACTTGCCCCGGTATACAGATCGTTGGTAGTCAAGATGGGTACGTGGATGAGCACGACATGCCAGATCTCATAAATCGAATTAACGCATCGGAAGCGGATATTTTGTTTTTAGCCCTCGGTAGCCCGAAGCAAGAGCTGTGGATGGATCGATATTTAGCGCAGACCAACGTTAGGCTGTGCCAAGGTGTCGGCGGTACGTTCGATGTCATTGCGGGAAACGTTAAACGAGCGCCGCTGGCATTTCGAAAGTTAAACCTGGAGTGGTTTTATCGGTTGGCTTCTCAACCGAGTCGGATACTGCGCCAGACGGCGCTGCCGAAGTTTGCGTTTCGTGTATTGCGTTCGAAGTGGTCAAGTTAATGCCAGGATCGCGGCGAATATAGTCGATGTTAGACGGAGCGGTTGCAACGACAAGTACAGTAATCGCTCCACCTGGTCATTGAAACCACCCCGGTATTTTCTGAAGCAAAAGAAAAATAATGATGTGTGGAATTGCGGGGTTCATATTGCCTGTGAAAGAGTTGTTCCGCTGGACGATGTGAAATTCTCAGTATGAACATCTCACCGGCATGGATTCAACAATCCGAGAATATTATCGACGAGAACTGCTGGAAAGAATCTTGAATGTGGGTGTGCTCGATTTTGTGTTTTGGCATTGCCGGTATCTGTGATTCGGATTCAAGAAACGCACTAGATGTACCCTGACAGTAGCGATGGAATTCACCTTAAGGGCACTTCTATAAATTCGTCAGTCTCGCGGAAGCGGAAATCCAAATGCTTGATTTGACAGGGCTCCCGCTTTCTCGGGAACGACGAAATCACAATTATTAGAAGTGCCCTTAACGTCATATACGTCGATTAACATGTCGACCGGCTTAGGAGCGTCGTCAGTGCGAACCTGGCGGCGTGTTAAGAGCTCGAAAGGCGGTGCCCGCACGCGCCTATGTTGATATAGGAAAATGGTCACATGAGAAAAATTGCACTGATTACAGGAATAACCGGTCAAGACGGCGCGTATCTAGCCGAGTTTCTATTGAACAAAGGCTATGAAGTGCACGGCATCAAACGCAGATCGTCGCTGCTGAATACTGATCGGATCGACCATCTCTATCAAGACCCACATGTCAGTGATCGCAATTTCTTTCTACATTACGGTGACATGACGGATTCGAGCAGCTTGATTCGCATCATCCAGCAGGTGCAGCCGCACGAAATCTACAATTTGGCTGCTCAGAGTCACGTGGCAGTGTCGTTCGAGGAGCCGGAATACACGGCGAATTCCGATGCGTTGGGAACGCTGCGCGTGCTTGAGGCAATACGCATTCTGAAATTGGAGAAAAAAACGCGTTTTTATCAGGCATCGACTTCAGAGCTGTACGGAATGGTGCAGGAAACACCGCAAAAGGAAACCACGCCTTTCTATCCGCGCTCGCCTTATGCTGTGGCAAAACTCTACGCCTATTGGATCACCGTGAATTACCGCGAGGCTTACGGCATGTACGCGTGCAACGGGATTCTGTTTAATCATGAGTCGCCGTTGCGTGGCGAGACCTTTGTGACGCGCAAGATCACCCGCGCGCTCGCGCGCATCAAACTGGGACTTCAAGACCGGTTGTATTTGGGGAATCTAAATTCAAAACGCGATTGGGGTCACGCGCGCGACTACGTCGAAATGCAGTGGCTGATGCTGCAGCAGGCACAGCCCGAGGACTTCGTCATCGCGACGGGTACCCAGTACAGTGTGCGCGACTTCGTAAGCGCGGCCGCGCGCGAGCTGGACATCGCGATCATCTGGGACGGCAATGGTGTAAATGAAAAGGGCTACGATGCATCGGGTAAGTGTGTGGTCGCCGTCGATCCGCGCTACTTTCGCCCTACTGAGGTGGAGACGCTGCTGGGCGATCCGACCAAAGCCAGAACCAAGCTGGGCTGGACGCCCAAGATAAGTTTCGACGCACTGGTGGCGGAAATGGTGCGTGAGGATTTTAATGCGGCGCAGCGCGATGAGCTGGTCAAAAATCACGGCTATGCGGTGTTCGATTACCATGAATAGCGACCTGCGGCTTGACGACAAGATCTACGTGGCGGGTCACCGCGGCATGGTCGGTTCGGCTTTGCTGCGCTGCTTGAGCGCGAAAGGTTACCAAAACCTGGTCACGCGCACGCATGCGGAGCTCGACCTCACGCGGCAAGCAGCGGTCGAACAGTTCTTTGCGCAAGAACGTCCGGATCACGTGTTGGTTGCGGCTGCCAGAGTGGGTGGAATCCTTGCGAATAACACCTACCGCGCGGAATTCATTTACAGCAACCTGATGATAGCCACCAATATCATTCACGCCGCCTACACTCAGCACGTCAACAAGCTGCTATTTCTGGGTTCAAGCTGCATCTATCCGAAGTTGGCGCCCCAACCGATCAAGGAAGACGCGTTGTTGACCGGCGCATTGGAGTCAACCAACGAGCCCTATGCCGTGGCAAAAATTGCGGCCATTAAAATGTGCGCCAGTTACAACCAGCAATACGGAACCAATTTCCTGAGTGTCATGCCGACCAATCTTTATGGTCCGGGCGACAACTATGACACGCAAAACTCACATGTGCTTCCAGCGCTGATTCGCAAGATTCATCAAGCCAAAGTTGACGGCGCAGCGGCGGTGACTGTGTGGGGCAGCGGGACGCCGCGACGGGAGTTCTTGTATAGCGAAGATCTTGCCGATGCTTGCGTATTTCTGATGGAGAATTTCTCCGCGACCGATGTCGGTGAGGTTGTCAACATCGGCACTGGCGAAGACATTACCATCGCCGCCTTGGCGCGAACGGTGGCGAGAATTATCGGGTTCGACGGTAGTTTTGTATTTGACACAGGCAAGCCGGACGGCACGCCGCGCAAAGTGTTGGATGTTTCCAAATTAGCTCAACTGGGCTGGCGCGCGTCGACCGTGTTGGAAGACGGTATACGCCGCACCTACCACGATTATCTCGCGCGTTTCGATCCGACATACTCCTCAGTGGATTTGTTATCGACGACTTGGAGAGATGCCTCCGCCGAAGCTCGATAACTTGGCCCGGTTATGTTTCCACGACAGTATCAACAACAGGTAGTAGCTTGAAGGTAATGGCCTCCACTATTGACGATCCGACCTCACTGATAAATCGCCATTGCACTAGACCGCTACACGCCGCTTAGCGTACAGCTCTCTTGATTGACTCCAAACAAGTTGTGTAAATAACGCAGCCCGCACGTTTAGTCACATTGCCATCACAATTCTGTAAACCGGCTGTCACAGTCGCTTGCCATCATGGGCAACCGTCGGTGTTTCCGCTGCGCGCATTTCGATTCGCTCACCGACAGTCTAACTAAAATCTGTCACAGGAATTTATCCAAATGTCCGCTGTCATGAACGAACCCGTTGTATGGCGCCACCGATTGATCGACTGGATCGCATTCACGGCGCTGTGCGTCCTTTTGATTGTCACGTTCAATGATGGCCTGCGTTACATGGTGCGGGTGTGGGGCGCACGCGAAGAATACAGCTACGGCTATTTAATCCCCTTCATCACATTGTTCCTCGTTTGGCAGAAGAAAGAAACGTTAGAGCGCATTCCATTTACCGGCTCGTGGCTGGGAGTATTGGTCCTGGCGTTCGGAGTATTTTTACTGGCGCTTGGCAACCTCAGTACCTTATATGTGATCGGTCAATATGCGCTATTGATCGTTCTTTCAGGTCTTGTATTGTCATTTACCGGAGCGCGCGGATTTCGCGTGTTTCTGGTGCCCTTGTTTGTGCTCGCATTCATGATCCCGCTACCGGATTTCTTACTCACTGGCCTGTCTGGCCAACTACAACTGTTGTCATCGCAAATCGGTGTGTGGGTCATTCGCGCATTTGGCGTCAGCGTAAACCTCGAAGGCAATGTCATTGACCTCGGGCAGATGAAGCTACAGGTGGTCGAGGCCTGCAGCGGCTTGCGTTACTTGTTTCCCCTGATGACCTTCGGCTTCATCACGGCGTATTTTTTCAAGGCGGCGTTGTGGAAGCGCGCAGTTATTTTTCTGTCCACCATCCCTATCACCATCCTGATGAACAGTTTTCGCATCGGCGTTATCGGTGTGACGGTCGAGTATTGGGGCCGATCAATGGCGGAAGGTTTTCTGCACGATTTCGAAGGCTGGTTTGTATTCATGGCCTGCACTGGTGTGTTGTTTGTGGAAATGCTGGTTCTGGCAAAACTGGGCAAGGATCGTCGGCCGCTGCGCGAAGTATTCGGCCTGGAATTTCCAGTGCCCAGTCCCGTCAATGCACAGGTTCACTATCGTAAGTTGCCGCGGCCGTTTCTCGCGGCGGCGGCGTTATTGGTTGCGGTGATGGTGCTGTCGCAGCTGATGCCACCACGGGTGGAGTTGATTCCGGAACGTCAGGAATTCCGCGACTTTCCGTTGAATGTGGGCGAGTGGCATGGAAAGGGCGCACGTCTTGAACAAATCTACGTGGATACGCTGAAATTCGACGACTACCTGCTGGCCGATTTTACCGATGGCAAGTCGCCAGTGAATTTGTACGCCGCTTATTATGGTTCGCAACGGAACGGCCAGTCGGCGCATTCGCCGCGCACCTGCATGCCCGGCGGCGGGTGGGAAATCACCAGTCTCACGCAGCGCGCAATCCCCGAAACTTCGGTGAATGGACAAAGCTTGGTCGTGAATCGCGCCGTCATCGAGATGGGCGAGTTCAAACAGGTCGTTTACTACTGGTTCCAACAGCGGGGGCGGGTTGTGACCAATGAATATCTGGTTAAGTGGTATCTGCTGTGGGATGCGGTGATGCGCAACCGCACCGACGGCGCGTTGGTACGCTTAACAAGCGGAGTGCAGCGTAACGAACAACTTGCCGATGCCGACCTGCGCCTGGAAGCGTTCGCGCGCGCGTTATCGCCGCAACTAGAAACTTACATTCCCAATTAGGGTGAGTACGTGGCCTTGTTTTTCAGCTTTCTTATCTCGATGTTCGTGACCATGTTGCTGATCCCGCCGTTGATGCGGTCGGCGCAGCGCATGCACGTCCTGGATTTTCCCGGCGAGCGCAAAGTGCATAGCGAACCAATCCCGCGCATTGGTGGTGTGGCCATGGTGGCGGGCGCGGTGCTGCCGATTGCGATGTGGCTGGTGCCGCAGCGCGAGGTCGTCGCCTTGTTGATTGGCATGAGCGTGATCCTGGTCTTCGGGGTCTGGGATGATCGGCGCGATCTGGATTACCGCATCAAGTTTTTAGGGCAATTAGTCGCCGCGCTGGTGGTGGTTGTGTATGGTGAGGTGCGCATCGAGACACTTCCTTTTGGCGGGTTGCAACCGCTGCCCCCCGGCCTGTCTATTCCGCTCACCGTCTTCGCGTTGCTAGGCATTACCAACGCCATCAATCTCGCCGATGGTCTGGATGGTCTGGCGGGCGGCACCACCTTGTTGAGCCTGGGCGCCATTGCATTGTTGGGCTATCTGCAAAATGACCTGAGTGTGGTGATGATTGCTTTGGCGGTGATCGGCAGCATTTTGGGGTTTTTACGTTTCAATACTTATCCCGCACGCATTTTCATGGGAGATGGGGGCAGCCAGTTTCTCGGCTTCTCGGTGGGTTCGCTCGTCATCATGCTCACCTACGACACGCACAGTGCGCTGAGCTCAGCCCTGCCATTGTTGCTACTGGGTTTGCCCATTCTTGACACATTGATGGTGATGACACAGCGTATGCTCGAACGGCGTTCGCCGTTTTCGCCCGACAAAAATCACATTCACCATAAGTTGCTCGCGCTGGGTCTGGATCACTACGAAGCGGTGTTCCTGATTTACGCGGTGCAAGCGAGCTTGGTGTTGGCAGCGTATTCATTGCGCTATCAGGCGGACGAGTTGATCGTGGCGATCTACGTTGCTTTTTGCGCGGGGGTGTGGAGCTTTTTGTCATGTGCAACACGCTACGGCTGGCGGTTGCGAGCCGCACAGGATGCACCGGAGCGGTCCTATGTGTCGCGCAAACTCCGCTGGTTGCGTAATGACGGCGGCTTGGTACAGGCCGCATTTGGCATTGCAGCCGCAGGTGTGGCGCTCTACTTGTTGGCCGGCGCCACACTGAGCGAAGCCGTATCAATCGACATCGGAATTTTGGCGTTGGTGCTGTTATTGACATTGAGCACTATTTACAAAGCACAGCGTGCCAAACCGTTTAACTGGGTGGAGCGGGCCGCAACCTACGTGCTCATCACGTGCATTGTCTATCTTGCGCAGACCAAGCCGGGTGTCTTCATTGCATTGCAAAGTTACAGCATGTTGTATTTCGGTGTACTGGCGGCGGCGGTGATGGTGGGGTTTCGATTTTCCCGAGAGAAAACTTTCAAAATGACGCCGCTGGATTTCCTGGTGATCTTCATCGCGCTTACGGTACCCAACTTGCCGGAACTGTATTTCGCGCAACTTGGCCTGGGTGAGAGCGTCGCCAAGATCATCGTGTTGTTCTACGGCGCAGAGCTGGTTTTGATTAATGTCGCGCGGCGTCACGACAGTCTGCGCTGGATGTTGTATGCGTGCCTGGCGATCCTCAGTGTGCGCGGTCTTCTGGTATGACAAAGCACGAGGAGGAATCAAGATGTTGATGCAAGATCAAACCCATACCGTGTTGTGCGTTGTTGGAGCACGGCCCAATTTCATGAAGATCGCACCTATCATGCGCGCCTTTAACGCACACGGTGCATTGCGCCCGCGGCTGCTGCACACCGGGCAGCATTACGATGACGATATGAAACGTTCGTTTTTCGAACAATTGTCGATACCGCAGCCCGATGTGGATTTGGGCGTCGGATCAGGTAGCCATGCGGTGCAGACGGCAGAAGTCATGCGTCGCTTCGAGCCGGTGCTTGACTCTGAAAATCCTGACGTCGTGCTGGTGGTAGGTGATGTCAATTCAACCATTGCCTGCGCACTGGTCGCCGTAAAGAAACAGGTGCCCGTGGTGCACGTCGAAGCCGGATTGCGCAGTTATGACCGCAGCATGCCGGAAGAAATCAATCGCGTGTTGACGGATCAGATTTCCGATTTGCTATTTACCACCGAGCGCAGCGCGGAAATAAATTTGGCCCGCGAAGGTATCGCGCCAGAGCGCATTCATTTTGTCGGCAACGTGATGATCGACACGTTGTTACACAACGTTGAGCGCGCAGTTCCGGCGGCGCATACGCTGCAAGATTACGGCAACACCGCGCTTGAACCTTACGGTGTGGTCACGTTGCATCGCCCGTCCAACGTGGATGATCCAAACATGCTGCGGCAGCTGTTGGAGGTGTTGCGACAGGCAAGTGATCGTTTGCCGCTGGTGTTTCCGCTGCATCCACGTACGCGCGCCCGTATCGAGGAGGCTGGACTATTGCGCATGTTGGACACGCCACGCATCAGCATCACGCGACCGTTGGGCTATCTGGAAATGCTCGGCATCATGGTGCGCGCGACACTGGTGTTGACAGATTCAGGAGGAATTCAGGAAGAGACCACGGCGTTGGGTGTGCCATGTCTGACATTGCGTGAAAATACCGAGCGCCCGATCACGGTGGAGCAGGGCACGAACACGGTCGTGGGCACGGATCCGCAGCGTATTTACCGTGCTTTTGCCGACATTCTGGAAGACGGCGGCAAGGCGGGATGCGTACCGGAGTTATGGGATGGCAAGGCAGCGCAACGTATCGCGACGAGGTTAAGCGCATGGCTTACTGCACGTGCAGCACAAGATCAACAGGTACCCGGCAAACGAAAGGTGAATGTATGAAGCGAATTTCAATAATTTCCGTGGCGTGCGTGCTCGCGCTGTCCGCGTGCGGCGGCAAAGAAGCGCGCCTGCAGGAGCATCTGGAAAAAGGCCGGGCATATCTGGCGCAGGAAGATTTCGACAAGGCGCGCGTAGAGTTTAAAAACGTGCTGCAAATCAATCCGAAAAATGTCGACGGAACCATGGCGACGGCCCAGTTGTTGGAAAAGCAACAAAACTGGGGACAAGCCGCAGGCACCTATCAACGTGTAATCGAATTGGACGCGACGCGCACTGATGCCAAGACCCGGCTCGCGCGTTTGTATTTGCTGGGTGGAGCGCCAGACAAAGCGCGTGAATTGATCGACGAGGTGTTAAAGACCGCACCGCAGAATCCTGATGCTCTGGTGGTTCGTGCGGGGCTGGGAACGCGCAAGGGTGACAACCGCAATGCCGAAGACGATGTAAAAGCGGCGCTGGTATCGGCACCTGGGCATCTGGATGCGACC
>JANMQQ010000282.1:0-14369 GCA_031370545.1 Gammaproteobacteria bacterium | reverse complement strand
TTCCGTAATCCAAGCTTCGCCAAATACGACCGCAAAGTTATGTCGGTATCTTTTGAGACTTTGACCGTCCAACGGACTGAGTTGTCCATATCTGCACCTATACGTTTATACGTCTATGCGCTTAACTGTAGCAATGGAGCTTTGGATATTCAATTGAACACTCCCGTTGTTCAGAGGCATATTGCGTGCGGGCGTTATAGTGGTCTTTTTTTAGAGTATCTGAGACTCAAAATACCTTGACCAAGGCATACAAAACGGAAAGTTTGACGACGGAGTGGTTCTGAAATTCGGAACATAGACGGCTCCCCGAGCGCACAGATTAATTGCCCCAACTCCAGCACGAAGTAGTCGAATTTACAGGCGGCATAGTATTCGATACGCCCGGTGTTTTACTTCCGTTGCGCTTTCAGCTACGCATTCGCTCCAACTCCGCACAACGAATCCACGACTTACCGCCCGATAAGGCTATCGGACGGTGTAATGCTGCGACTTTGAAAAGATTAGCGAGTTACGTACATTCCAACCGTTGTTCCGAAAACAAGATGCGGTTTCCCGTCATTGTAAACGTCGTTGTAATGCAAACTGCCTCGCGCGACTTCCCCAAGAAGTCGCGGAGATTGCCAAATTGTTTTCCCTGTAATTGGGTCTATTTCAGAAATTGTTGACCCACTACCAATAATAATATTTTGACGCCCTGTATTCGGCGTAGGTTCCAAGGTGTTAGTACACGCTGCGGTTTTAAAAGAAGACAGCGGCGTCAAGGTAGCGGGATCGATCATTCGTATCTCAATGGGGGCGATGTCGAATCCGCAAACTCCATTCTGATACACAGCAACAATGTTTGGTAAGCCTTGATTCGAAATACGAACCTTAGCGAGCTTAAGCGTATCAGTACCCGTCGGAGCCGATAACTCAAGTCCGCGAGTGAACGCTCCTTTTTTATTATTTATGTACAGAACCAGTTTAGTTGCTGATCCAACCAATTCATCTTGGTAACCATCACCATTTGAATCAAGCTGTAACACATCATCATAGAAATCATAGCCGCTGAAAATCGATTCACTTCGCCAAATTTCTGATTTCGACACTGTGTTAAAGGCCTTGAGCGCCGTCGATGACGAGGCGAAAGTGTCTCCGCCGAAGAACATCAACTCATTCCGGCCATCCTTGTTGATATCGACGTGATGAATATTTCGCACTTGCCAACTACCCGGCGCTACATTCCAAGACAACGCCGTCGAGTATGGATCTAGCTTAGCGATATACGCACCTAAGTTGGTCTCAACTCCGATTACGACATCAAGCTGGCCATCACCATCAACGTCAACGACGTCATGGGAGTGCACAGAAAATGCCTGCGGGTCGATTTGTTTTCCAACAATCGTAGCCCCAGAGATTGGATCTAAAACGATGGACCGGCCGGGATCGTATCCGCCGTTGACAGAACCCGAAAAGAAAACAAGACGAGGCACTTTTCCCGGGCCGGATATTTGCTCCCCTCCGAAGTATGGTCCGTCCGTTGTAAATGGAGAAATTTTGAAAAAGCTCGGACTATATTGCTCATTAGTCCATTTCACAGTAATTGGCGCTGTCGGCGTTGCTACTACTAGCGGAACGCCGTACCCGGCACCATCTCCGTCCCAAATGAGATCAGGAAGTCCGTCGCTATCCGCGTCTCCAAATCCTAACGCAGACGTTTCGCTTCCCTTTGCATCAACGTTCCACAGATTTGTGTAGGTGTTCGATTTTTTGTCGAATGTGAAGGCGCGAATGTAGCCGTTAACACCTAATTCTCCGAGTTCTCCTATCACTATTTCAGCTTTCCCATCGCCATCCAGATCGGCAACCAGTACAGATCGAATATCCCAGTATCCTGTCTTGGTGATTGTTCCGATAATTTGTTTTGACTTGGCACTGTAGACGAGAGCACGCCCATCATGGTCTTGCAGTGCGACAATCTCATCGACTCCATCGCCGTCAATATCACCCGTGCATACGGAAAAACCGAATGCTGGATAGCTCCATTCAATAGCATGGGTCTTACCATCAATGACATATCCTGTATTCGTTATAATTTCCAAGGCCGCATCATTGTCAACGTTGCCAATAGTAAGCGCCTGAGCCGAAGAATTCGCATTGGCTAGCAGGTCGAGGGACCATTCGAAGGCGCGAGTCTTTGCGTTGTAAACTTCCAAGAGTTGAGTCGCTCCCGACAAAGGCGCAGCTTTCAACAAAACCAAGTCAAGAATTCCATCGCGATCAATATCAGCAATACTAAGAGCTTGGGTTGCTACGCCCTTGTTGCTTAAGGACGCGAAAGTGGTTTTTGTTACACCGTCAATGAACAATATTTTGTCGCCTTTGGAAAAGACGATATCAGGATGGCCGTCGCCATTGAGATCAGCGATATCGAAACGCAACTGAGTGATGACATAGTTGTAATCCACAGACCCGACATCATCGAAGGGATAAACCCACTGCTGCACGTACTCCCCGGTCGAATCTTTTTGCAAGATATTGAGGACAGGATTATTTCCACCTGACAAGAGGATTTCGTTCTTACCATCGCCATCGAAATCCGCTATACGAATGTCGGAGGATCCGTATGCGATGCCCGTTCGAGCAAGTGGGCTGGCGCGGGTTTTATCGGTAACGGTGATCATGCCGTCATAATCCGAAGTTAACGTGGCAGCAGTCGCCCGAATGCCAAAATGCACATCCACCGTTTTATCGAACATCGGTAACTCTGAAGTCCAATTTACTTGGCCGACGGACGTGACCGTCATGTTCGTGGGACCGTAGACCAAGGAAAACTGAATCGGATCGTTGTCGGCGTCCTTTGCCGTTGCGGAAAACGCAACCGCACTTCCGTAAGTACTCATTGCGGGTGGGGACGAAGTGATCACGGGTGGTGAGTCACTAATTACCATTTCTAAAGTGGCCACGGTAACCACATCGTCTCCGTCTGAAACTGTTACTTTTGCCATAACCGCATCAGCTTTCTTGAGCTTAGCAAGTGACAAGGATGGACTGCGTGCT
This sequence comes from Gammaproteobacteria bacterium, assembly GCA_031370545.1. GTDB lineage: Bacteria > Pseudomonadota > Gammaproteobacteria > SG8-11 > SG8-11 > UBA6921. The sequence continues at coordinate 11,330 of JANMQQ010000282.1, read as the reverse complement.
GAGTTAATTGCTGTACCGTTGACTAACCACGCGTATGAAAACGTTAGTGAATCGCTATCCGCATCAATTACGAGCGGATCTATTACAGTCAATGTGTCAGTCACGTACACCTTGCTGCTGTTAAACGTCGGTGTGCCCGCAACCGGAATGGAATTCTTGATGGTTACAGAAGCGGTTTGTTGAGTCGTGTCGATTCCGTCCGAGACGATGAGTCGCGCCTCGATGACGTCCTTCTTCACAAAACTCTTGGCCGGCAACATAGATTGAGTTGCACTGCTAAGTACCACGCCGTTTTTTAGCCATTGGTAGCTAATGGTTAGCGGATCGCCGTCCTCGTCGGTCGCGGGTTGCGTGACCATGCTCAACTCGGAGTCGATAAACGCGCTGTCCGGGTTGATCTTGATTGCAGCAACGCTTGGCGCATGATTCGGCACGGCGTCGCCTGTGAGGTTAGCCCACAAATACAGCGCGGACTTTTCATACGTTAAGTCGCCGTCTTCATCGACCTCAACGCGTACGCGCGTTTCCGAGCGTGGTGAAATCTTCGCGCGCGATTGATTTTTGCCAACAAGAATAACCGGGCCACCGTTGTCCGGGTTTAAGTTCGGACAAACTAAACATGTGAGCGGAGCTGCGGTTGTGACATCAACGAAACCTTGAGATGCGAGGAACACGCGACCGCTAAACGATTCTGACACTGCGCTTCCAGTCTCGGAATAAAACACGGTGGAGATAAAATTCTGATAGCGAAAACCTTCTTTCGTATTTTCAATTACACCGTCGACGTTAAAGGTGTAGGTGTCGACAAGTGTCGTAAGATCGAATTTCTCGTCGAATTTCCCGCTGATCGAAACCGCGTTGTTGCTCGACTGAATTTTGAGCAAATCCATTTCCATCGAGGCATCGGTGGCCAAGTCGAAATCGCGATCATAGGCGCGAATCAACTCGATGATTTGACCGTCGTAGATAACACCGTCACCGTCATTGAAGTTTTGATAGGTGAGCGTAACCACGCCAGTTCCGTCGACGTTACGTGCACCGCTGATCATCATGGTGCCACTCACGACACCTTTAATTGCTTGATTAACAGATACAACTGCTGCGGACGCTTGTTTATTTTGCGAGGATATCTTTGCCGCACGACGCGTTGCGCGAATAATCGTCGTGGCCGCTGCATTTTCCGCGACAGAAGTCATTCTGGGAGTTTGAGTTGATCGCTCAACCAGCGGCGGCAAATTGATCGGATCGCCCCATGCAAGCGAAAAGAAAATGTTGGCGTCGGATAGGTTAAGCGGCGCTACAACGGTTGAACCGCTATAGACAATTTTGAACTCGACGGGAGGAAGCTCAAGCTGGACCAGCTTATTGGGATCAGAGTTGCCTCCACCACCCCCGCCGCCCGAACACGCGGTAACGACGACTGTTACTACGGATACTATGGAGATTAACGCAATGGAACGGAAACGCTGCGCAACGAGATTGAGATCAAACATGCTGCCCCCCGAGAAATCCTAAATTACGACATTATGTGCGTGAAATGGTAGCACGCGACGATAAGCGACAAGAAGTAGCGCTGGCTGAAGCAACGTAACCTGCCAGCTCTACTCAAGCTGGAGTGAAACAAACTACAAAGAGCGGAGGTTATGAACCCTACAGCGAGGTAAAAATTAATATCGACAATCGTCCGCACTCCGAAACTATAGTGTTCATTGTTCATCGTTTGCCGAGTATGAAATACTGCGATATCGCATCGTTCTACCCACGGAGCTCCGCATGAATTACCGCGACAGAATCACCATCGAACCTGGCAAGCGCGGCGGTAAACCCTGCATTCGGGGGCTGCGCGTCACCGTTTACGACGTATTGGAATATCTGGCGTCCGGCATGACCCCTCAAGAAATCGTCGACGATTTCCCGGAACTCGAACTCGATGACATTCACGCCTCCCTTGCGTTTGCTGCAGACCGTGAACGGCATATTGGCGAATTGCACGCGGTATGAAGTTGCTGCTCGATGAAAATCTCTCGCGGCGCGTTGTACCTTTTTTGCAAACGGCCTATCCGGGAAGCACTCAGGTCGCGCTTGTTGGCATGGAACGGGCGAGTGATTTGGATTTATGGGACTATGCCAAGAACGGCGGTTTCGTCATCGTGACCAAGGACTCGGACTATTATGACTTGAGTCTGTTGCGCGGGGCGCCACCGCACGTGATCTGGATCAAAGTTGGGAATGTCACCAAAGCCAAGGTCACGCAGTTACTGATAGATAGTCACAAAATCATCGAACGCTTATTGCTTCAAGACGGCATGGCCTGTGTCGAGATTTATTGAGCACTGAGAGAAATAGGGTCAGACACCAAGGCCGTCTCATTCTTGGATTAGAAAATACCGCAACGCTGGCTGATGCAGAGAGTAACCCGCCGATCCTGCTCAGGCTATAATGTTCAAAAGGGTGAAATTGTTTGCCATGACCATCGACATCCTTAGCCTGCTCACAGAATTGAAAACCGGCCTGCACGCACTGTACGGTAGTCGCTTGCATGGAATTTATCTTTACGGTTCCTGCGCGCGCGGGGAAGCTAGTAACGAATCGGACGTAGACGTACTTGTCGTACTCGACATTATCCCGTCTTACTCCGCCGAAGTAGATCGCACCAGCACACTCATCGCCGCGCTTGCGCTCAAACATTCCGTGAGTGTCAGCCGCGTATTCGTAACCCTGCACAACTGGCAACAGGGGCAGACCCCATTCCTCCTCAACGCACGCGAAGAAGCGGTCGCGGCGTGAAGTACGAAACACAACAACTTCTCGACAAAGCACAGCGTGCGCTCGACGCGGCACAAACACTGCTCGAGCACGGCGATGCCGATTTCTCGATTGGTCGCGCCTACTACGCGATGTTCTATGTCGCCGAGGCGTTATTACATGAGCAAGATTTACGCTCGCGCAAGCACAGCGGCGTGATCGCCCTGTTTGGATCAACCTTCGCCAAGACCGGCGCGATGGATACCAAATTCCACCGCTGGCTACTCGACGCCTTCGACAAACGCAACCTTGCCGACTATGGCGTCGATGCCGTGCTCACGCACGAAGACGCAACACAAATGATTACGCAAGCGCGGGAATTTCTGGAGGCTGCACGACACTTTCTGGAACCAACGGCGTGAGGTAGTGCAGCTACGCCGCAGAGCATGGTTCTTTACAGTTTAGCGCTTGTTTGTCGAGGCGGCGTTGGCCATGCGTTTATTCCGATGCGGGCCGAGATCAAACGCAGCGCAGTGAAAACGGCCATCCAAAATCACACCGCGCCCGCTCACTTGCCATAGTGGTAACAGCAAGCGGCGATGTACAGAACGCCTTTCTCCACCTTGTATACCAAGCGATGTTCTTCGTTGATGCGGCGCGACCAGTATCCGGTCCATTTGTGGCGCAGGGGTTCGGGCTTGCCAATGCCGCGAAATTGATCTTTCTCGACAGCTTCGATCAGTTTGTTGATCCGGGCATGCAGCCGCGCGTCATGCTTGTACCACCAGCGATAATCTTCCCAGGCCGCGTCGGCCCACTTGATGGTCATCGAATCAGTTTCCGCGCCTTGGCTTTGCCGCGTTCGATTTGCGAGACCGCCCGCCCCAGGCGTTGCGCCATGACCGGGCTGCGCGCGAGGTAGGCGGTTTCCTGCCATGATTCGAAATCTTCAAGAGAAATCAAGACGGCCGGTGCGCCATTCTGGCGTGTGATAAGAATCGGAGCGTGATCCTCGGTGACTTCTTCGATCGCTTTGGCGAGTTGTCTACGGAGGGCGGAATAGGAAAGTGTTTTCATAGCGCGTTCCATGAATTGAATGGTTGTACAATTAATTGTACAACCTTGGGCAAGTCCCTCTCAATGGAACTCATACGCATTATTAGTAATTTTCAATCGACCCGAAAAACCCTAAAGATGAGTTCAAAATAATAATGAAGCGCTACACTAGGGACTCATAACTAATACTTTAACAACCCGCCCCGCATGACCCGCAAACTACTGCAATCCACCTTAGTCGTGGGCTTCAACACACTGTTGTCACGGATACTGGGATTTGCACGCGACATGATTATTGCGCGCGTGTTCGGCGTGTCGGTCGGTACCGACGCTTTTTTTGTGGCGTTTCGCATTCCCAATTTCATGCGGCGGTTGTTTGCCGAGGGCGCGTTCGGGCAGGCGTTTATTCCGGTACTGGCCGAGTATCAAACGCAGCGCAGTGAAGACAATACGCGGCACCTGGTGCAGCATGTGATGGGCACGTTGGGTGGCGTGCTTGCGCTGGTGACAGTGGTCGGCATGTTAGCCGCACCGTTGATTGTGGCGGCATTCGCGCCGGGCTTCATCGGTGTGGGCGACAAGTTCGCGCTCACCACCGAGCTGTTGCGCATCACTTTTCCCTACCTGCTGTTTATTTCACTGACCGCGTTGGCGGGGGCGGTGCTTAACAGTTTTGGCCGCTTCGCGATTCCGGCCTTCACGCCGGTGTTTCTGAATTTGTGCATGATCGTCGCTGCGTTGTGGGTGGCACCTGCGATGGAGCAACCGGTGGAAGCCTTGGCATGGGGTGTGTTTGTCGCCGGGATCGTGCAATTGCTTTTTCAGTTGCCGTTTTTGTATCGGCTGCGCCTGTTGCGCTGGCCGCGCTGGAATCACCGCGATGCCGGTGTGCGCCGCATTGCGCGGCTGATGTTGCCGGCGATTTTCGGTTCGTCGGTTGCACAGATCAATTTGCTGTTCGACACACTAGTGGCGTCGTTTCTGGTTACCGGCAGCGTGAGCTGGCTGTATTACTCGGATCGGCTGGTCGAGTTTCCGCTCGGCGTGTTCGGCATGGCGTTGGGCACGACGATCCTGCCGAGCCTGGCGCGAAATCACGTGGAAAATTCGCAGTCGGAATTCGCACACACGCTGGATTGGGGTTTGCGACTCACGCTGGTGGTCGGCCTGCCTGCGACGGTCGGCTTGATGTTGTTATCCGAACCTATTGTCACGACCCTGTTCCGCTACGGCGAATTCAGCGCGGACGATGCACACATGACAGCGCTCAGCCTGATGACTTATTCGTTGGGCTTGCTCGGTTTCATTTTGGTGAAGGTGCTGGCGCCGGGATTTTTTGCGCGCCAGGATACCAAAACGCCAGTCGTGATCGGCGTAATCGCGATGATCGTCAACATGCTGCTGATTGCTGCTCTCGTGGTACCGATGGTGCTGCTCGAACTCCCCGGCGCGCATGCAGCCTTGGCCTTGGCTACCGCGCTGGCGGCGTACATCAACGCCGGGCTATTGTTCATGTATCTGCGCCGCGCTGGTGTCTACCGACCGTTGGCGGGATGGCGCACACTGGGCACGCAAACCTTGTTCGCCAATGCCGTGATGGCCGCGCTGTTGTGGTTCGGCGTGCCGTCGGCGGCAATGTGGGCGCAGTTATCGACCAGCGCGCGCGCCGGTCAATTGGCAATGTGGATCTCGGTAGCAGGTGTTGTCTACTTCATTTGTTTGATTGTGAGCGGCGTGAAGCTGAAAGAATTAATACGCTTGAGAACGAGTTGATATGGAACTGATTCGCGGCTTGCACAATTTGCGCGCACGCCATCGCGGTTGCGTCGCGACCATCGGCAATTTCGACGGCGTGCATCTCGGCCACCAAGCGGTCATCGGCCAGCTTGCGGAAAAATCCGCCGAATACGACTTGCCGTCGCTGGTGATCATTTTCGAGCCGCAGCCGCTGGAATTTTTTGCGCCTGGCAAGGCCGTCGCGCGCCTGACGCGCTTACGCGAAAAGTTGCAGGCCTTGCGACGCTTCGCGGCCGACCGGGTGTTGTGCATCCGTTTCAATCGCGCCTTTGCCGATCTGCCCGCGCAGCAGTTCATCGACCAGGTACTGGTGGAAAAGCTCGGTGTTAAATATCTGGTGGTCGGCGATGACTTTCGCTTTGGCCACAACCGCGTCGGCAATTACGCGCTGCTACAGGCGGCGGGTGTGCAGCACAATTTTCACGTGACCCACATGCACACCTTCGGCATCGACGGCGAGCGCGTCAGCAGCACGCGCGTGCGCGCTGCGCTGGCTGGTGGTGATCTGATGCGCGCGGAAAAATTACTGGGCCGCCGCTTCCGCATGTCGGGCCGCGTCGCGCATGGCAACAAACTCGGACGGCAACTCGGTTTTCCTACCGCTAATCTGTTCGTGCACCGCAAGGTCACGCCGGTGGCGGGTATTTACGTGGTGGAATTATTCGGCGTGGACGACAACCCGCTGCCGGGCGTCGCTAGCGTGGGCACACGTCCAACCGTCGACGGTACGCGCTGTTTGCTGGAAGTACATCTGTTCGACTTCAACCGCGAAATCTATGGCCGCCATGTGCATGTCGAGTTTTTAAAGAAACTGCGTGATGAAGAGCGTTATGACTCGCTGGAAGCGCTGCGGCGCCAGATTGAAATCGACGCCTCGCAGGCCCGCAGCTATTTCCTCAATCTATACAGCCATAATCGCTGACATATACGATGTAAATGCTGCCTTAATAATTGGCTGTTACAACTTTGTTACAACTGTATTACAGTGACATAACATGATTGTTTTAATCAATCCTTTGGCGCTTAGCTGTCCATAAGCGAGGGGGGACTGTACAACATGACCAAGGGAACATTCTAAAGCTGATGAGTTCGCATGCACTACTCCAAACATTTGCGGGATTGGGCCTGTTTTTCGTCGGCATCAACTTCCTCAGCGACCACCTTAAAGAGTGCGGCCGTCCTTACGTAAAAAAAATCGTTAGTCGTTTTGCTGGCTCAGACCTGCGCGCAATCTTCAGCGGCATCATTGCCGGTGGACTCACCAATAGCGGCAAGGCGGTTACTTTTTCACTGGTCGGAATGGTCTCTTCGGGCGCGCTTACCGCACGCCGCTGCATGCCGATCATCATCGGCGGCAGTTTTGGTTCGTCGCTTTTAGTCCTGTGGATCACCATTGATTTCGCGATGGTGCAATTCGCACTGCTCGGCATCGCCGGACTTTATTACCAGTTCGGCAACATGAAGAAGGTTCCTACCAAATTCTTCAGCGGCTTGGCCTTTGGTTTGGGCTTGGTACTGTTGGGGCTAGAGATGCTGCGCCACGGTGCGAGCTCAGTAAAAGATAACGCAGATTTTTTGCAGCTGATCTCAACCACCCACGGCTACTGGTTTTATGCTTTTCTGCTCGGTGCTGTGGGCGCTTTCGTAACGCAATCAGGCGCCACCATCTCGCTAATCGCAATTACCTTCCTGAGCGCGGGCCTGCTGGATTTTGATCAAACCGTGATGTTCGTCTATGGCACTAATGTCGGTTCCGGCATTAGCACTGCGGTGCTGGGTTACGGAATGACTGGCACGTCGCGCCAGTTGGTCTATTTTCACGCCACAGTTAAAATCATTGGCTCTCTGGTGCTCGTACCCTTGCTGTATGTAGAAAACTATATGCATGTGATCGGTATCAAATGGTTCGTGGCGTTGTTTACGTCGGCTCCCGGCACCCAGGTCGGCGCGATTTATATCACGTATGAACTGATGTCAGCATTGGCGTTGCTGATTTTCATTGGCCATGTCAGCAAAATTTTTAATCGTTTCTGGCCCGCATCGCAAGAAGAAGCCTTGTCGCAGCCGCTGTATGTAACGGCGGTGCCGAAATCCAGCCCGGCAGATGCCCTTGCGTTGATCATCAAGGAACAAGTACGAATTTTGCACCGCTCGCCGCGCTATCTTGCGCCGTTCCGCCTGCACGTGGCCAAGCATGACAAGCCGGTTCCTCCTGGCACGTTACGCGAAGCCAATAGCGCGCTGCATGCTGAGATTCAACTCCACATTGCCGAATTAATGAAACGCGACTTGAACAACCGGTTGGGCGGCGAGCTATTGCATTTACATGCAACTCAAAAGTGGCTCAGCGCGCTGGACAAATACCTGTTCGAACTCGCTGAGCTCATGAGTAAAGCAAAGGATTTAGGGCTCCCGCTGAAGCTGACCAGCAACATCATTCGCAGTGTCGATGTGTTGCTGGGCTCGGCACGCCTGACGGTCGCAGAAAGCCACAACTGGGCCAGCGCGCAAGTGCTGATCGACATCACCAGCAAACGCGAAACCCTGGTGAGCTGGTTCCACTCCAAGAAGCTCGAAGATGTCGTGGGCGCAAACTTAGCGGCCAAAAAAGCCTTGCTGGAAATCATCGTTGCTTATGAACGTCTGGTGTGGATTTTCAATCAGCTTGCACACACCATGCTGAACGATGCGAAACCGCAAACCAAACCGACCTCCCGCGCCCCGGCGACAAAAAAGAAACTGAACCTGGATATCGCAGCCAACGAATCTTGGCCGCGCACCCGGGTTGTGACGCCTTAAATTTCCTGCCGTTTTAAACTGCGTTCGCCGAACGGCGGGCGCAGCCGCCGGGAGTGCAATCGCACTTCATCATGCAGCCTCCAAAGCCTGGACTATAATTCACGGTGTTCAATTCATAATATTCAAACAACGTCCAATGGAGACTCTACTAATGAACACGCGATCCGCGATGCGTACCATCACCATGCTTTCCGGACTCGGGCTTTACGCGCTCCTCCAATCCACCGCGATAGCGGACCCGGTGCAGCTGGAATCAGGCCCCCTCAGCGATGCAGTAAATCAAGGACAAAAACTGTTTCAGTCCGAAACCTTCGGTGGTAACGGCAAGACCTGTAACAGTTGCCACCCCGACAGCGGAAAATCCGGCAGCACGTTACCGGACGGACGGAAGGTTCCCGGCCTGAACAATGCAGCGTCTATTTTCCCGCGTTTCCACGCGCGCACCGAACGAGTATTTACGCTCAGTGATCAAGTCCGTCACTGCATCAGTGAAATCAAAGGCACGCCACCCGAATACGGCAGCGCCAAACTTTCCGCGTTGGTGACCTATGTCAGCTCACTATCGGAAGGCCAGCCGATCGACCTGGGCGGTCGATCAAAATAACAGCAGCCAATACCGCTTCCTACGCGCAGCGTTTGAACACCCCGCTGTCGTGCCGGTAAGATAGGCGCCTCTCCCACCCGTTCCGGCGGGTCGGGATCACCTGTATTTTTTGCGCCGAGATAAAACCTTCGTGGCCGACTACAAACACACGCTTAATCTTCCCAATACCGACTTCCCGATGAAAGCCAATCTCGCGCAGCGCGAACCGCAGGCGGTGGCGCAGTGGGAGGCGATGGATTTGTACGGGCAGATGCGCGCCCGCGCGCGGGGTCGCCCCAAGTTCGTCCTGCACGACGGCCCGCCGTATGCGAACGGCGACATTCATATCGGCCACGCGGTGAATAAAGTTCTTAAAGACATTATTGTCAAGTCCCAGGGCTTCAACGGGATGGATGCGCCGTATGTCCCCGGCTGGGATTGTCATGGCCTGCCGATTGAACTTCAGGTGGAAAAGAAAATCGGCAAGGCCGGTGTAAAAGTCGACAAGACTACGTTTCGCCGCGCTTGCCGTGAATATGCGTTGAAGCAGGTTGAGGGGCAGCGTCAAGACTTTAAACGGCTGGGCGTACTCGGCGACTGGAACAAGCCCTACCTGACGATGGATTTCAAGTTCGAAGCGGACACGATCCGCGCGCTGGCGCGGGTGATCTCCAACGGCCATTTGCATCAGGGTGTCAAGCCTGTGCACTGGTGCGTGGATTGCGGCTCGGCGCTGGCCGAGGCCGAAGTGGAATACGAAAATCGCAGCTCACCCGCCATTGACGTGCGCTTCGCGGTGCTCGACGAAATCACGCTGATGCAGCGTTGCCATCATGTTGAAGGCAAGCACGGCGAAGGTCCGTTATCTGTCGTGATCTGGACCACCACGCCGTGGACCTTGCCCGCCAATCAGGCAGTCGCATTGAATCCGTTATTCGATTACGCCGTGGTGCAGGCGGGCAACGAGCGCGTGCTGATCGCCGAACCCATGATCAAGGACGTGATGTCACGCTGGGGTATCGAACACTATCGCGTGGTCGCGTATGCGCGTGGCGCGGCGCTCGAAGGTCTGAAACTCGCGCATCCATTTTATCAGCGTGAAGTGCCCATCATCCTCGGCGACCATGTCACAACCGAAGCCGGTACCGGTGCCGTGCATACGGCGCCAGGTCACGGTCAGGACGACTACGTGGTGGGACAACGTTATGGTTTGAAAGTGGACAACCCGGTCGGCGACAACGGTTGTTTTCTGCCCGACACGGAACTGTTCGCCGGGTTGCACGTATGGCAGGCCAACGACACCATTGTTGAGCTACTCAAGAGTAATGGCCGCCTGCTGCACGCGGAAAAAATCCAACACAGTTATCCGCATTGCTGGCGCCACAAGACGCCGATTATTTTTCGCGCTACTCCGCAGTGGTTCATCAGCATGGAACAAAGCCAATTGCGCCATCACGCGCTACGGGAAATTGAGCGCACAAAATGGCTTCCGGAATGGGGTCAGGCGCGCATCGAAGGCATGGTGGCGAAGCGCCCCGACTGGTGCGTGTCAAGACAGCGCACCTGGGGCGTACCAATGACACTGTTTGTGCATGTGCAAACCGGCGCGTTACATCCGCAAACTGCACAACTGATGGAAGAAGTGGCGCTGCGTGTCGAGCAGCGCGGCGTCGATGCGTGGTTCGACCTTGACGCGCAGGAATTACTCGGCGCCGATGCGGTGCATTATCGAAAAATCACCGACACGCTCGACGTATGGTTCGACTCCGGCGTGACGCACGCCTGCGTGCTCGATCAGCGCAAAGAGCTGCAATTCCCGGCAAATTTATATCTGGAAGGCTCCGATCAACACCGCGGCTGGTTTCAGTCGGCGCTACTTACCTCGGTCGCAATCAAGGGCGTAGCCCCCTACAAGGCGGTGTTGACGCATGGTTTCACTGTCGACGCCAAGGGGCTGAAAATTTCCAAATCCAAGGGCAAAGATATCTGGCTCCAAAAAGTATTGAACGGTTTGGGCGCGGACGTGCTGCGGCTGTGGGTAGCGGCAACCGACTACCGTGGTGAAATCACCGTTTCCGACGAAAATTTTACCCGTACCTCCGATGCGTATCGCCGCATGCGCAACACCGCGCGTTTTTTGCTTGCGAATCTGGCCAGCTTCGACCCCGCGCAACACTCCGTGCGCATCGACGACCTGCTGCCGCTCGACCGCTGGATAGTGGAACGCGCCGCGCAACTGCAACGCGATGTGATCGCCGCGTACGAAAGCTACGAGTTCAATCTGATTTACCAGAAGGTGCATAATTTCTGCGCGGTGGATCTGGGGTCGTTTTATCTCGACGTGGTGAAA
>JANMQQ010000246.1:0-3107 GCA_031370545.1 Gammaproteobacteria bacterium | reverse complement strand
ACGCTACGACATGTCCATCGCACGTCGGTGCGGCGCCTCTGCATTGCGATGGGTTTTCATCTAAGCTCACGCTGTGCGGAATATTTTGCGGCGACCGCCGCGATCATCAGGAATTGCCAATGAAAAAAAACTTCATCGTATTGAGTTTGTGCGGGTGCATCGCTTACGGAATGACTCCGGGATCAATTGCTCACGCCGCCGAAAATTCCCCGCGCGTCACTGGCTTGTATTCCGATATGTGGTATCTCACCGGCAAACAGCAAATTGTCGGCACGGAAATTTTCATCATGCAAAACCAGCTCGGCTATGTTGCGATGGTGCAGTGCGCGAAAGGTGCGGCGGGCACACCGTTTATTGCGCCAGTGATACTGAAAGGAAATACCGTCGCGATTGAAATTCCAAAGCGTGAAGACAGTCTATGTTGCCCGGGACGATTTACCGGAACCATTGTTGAAAAACAATTGCGCGGACAATTCGACGGGTGCAACAACGGGCCCCTCGTGCTCACGCGCAAAAATAGTTATTGGCAGTAGCCGCACATCAAGCTTCGTCGGGTTTCTCCGGCTTTTTCCCAGTGCCGCGCAAGCGGGTCATCTTCTGCAATAAATCAAACCAGAATGGTGCACCAAATAGCGCCGACGATGCGGTGACTAACCAGCCGATGAACATGACCCAGGTGGGTTTTGACAGCAGCGAAAATTCCGGCGCTTGCTCCCAACCGACCGGCAATAATTTGAGTTCGGTAATGGTCGTGGTGATATTTGGATTTTGCGCAAGGCTGAGTTGTGCGGTCAGGGCAGGGTGCACCCACAGAGTTTCGAACACGCGAAAACTGTCAACATTGAAGAGCGCGGTCACAACCAGCGCGATGATGAAACAGATCAACTGCGAACGACGCTTGTAACCTCCGGCGACTCGCTCCATGCCGTTATCAAACCATGCAGCCAGTTCCGCCTGCATTTTTTCAATATCACCGGAGGTACGCTGATACATACCCAGCAGCATGGTGCGCAGTTGTTCGTCTTTGACGGTGTTTAGCGCTTGCCCAACATGCTGTATGTTCATCGGCACCATTTGCACCACATCAACGAACGCAATGGCGAATTGCTTGGAAGGAATGTACGACGGTTTGGTGGTAAGTTCAGCTTCGGTTTTCGCACGTCCCGCGCTTTCAGGATTAATCAGCGCGTGGTTATAAATAGCCTGAGCGAGACCGGTGAAGTGGGGATCGTTCAACAACAATTTGATGCCGGTGAATAAGGTACGGCCGCGCAGTTTGAGCGCTGAGGCAATCGCTTCATTGATCGAACTTGCGATCAGGCTGATCGAGGCGAAACAAAAAATCAGTCCAATCGCAACTTCAAGTACAGTGCTGTTGAGCATAACGACCTCTTCCGTGGCGGCGCGGGGTGACTAACATCTTGCGTGGTTGTTACGCAGATTAGTCGGTATTTTTCGTAGATCAAGTCCATCGAATGGGTTGTCGATAAAATATCGACGCGGTGTGGTTTCATAGAGGGCTCGGGTGCCTGGGCTAGACTTGTAGAACAGCGCCAGCAATGATTGTGGCGTGTCTTAGATTTTTGGAGGGTAGTGTATGGCAAACGCATTTCAAGACCAGTTGCTTAAAGCCGGGTTGGTGGATAGCAACAAGGTAAAAAAAGCCAATCGTGAAAAACATAAACAGGTCAAGCATCAGCAACATACCAGCAGTTCGGCAACCGATGCGGCCAAGCTCCAGACCCAGCAAGCCAACGCACAAAAAGCGGAACGTGATCGCGAGTTGAATCGGCAAAAAGTCGAGCTCGAGCACAAGAAGGCGCTGGCGGCGCAAGTCAAACAATTGGTCGAAGCGAACCGCGTGCCAATAGGCGACGGCGACGTGGCTTACAATTTTCAAGACGGCAATAAAATCCACCGGCTGTACGTCACTGAAACGACAAAAAATCAAATCGTGCGAAGTGAGTTGGTCATCGTGCGCTTGGGCGGCGATTACGAGCTGGTGCCAAAGAGTGCGGCTGAAAAGATCGCGCAGCGCGATCCCAACTGCATGGTGGCTATGAAGGATTCAGTGCAAGACGCCGCCGAAGGCGAGTACGCAAAATATAAAATACCGGATGATTTGATCTGGTAGGGTGTCTGGTTTTGACTGTTATTGGCCTGAGGGCCAATCGGTGAACGGGAACGGTATTTCCTCTGAAGCAAAGGTCAGGAAATTCACTATTTGTTGTAGATAACGTCCCAGGCTACGGCCAAATTTAAGTAACTGGGTGTTGGGAGTGTGGTTGACGAGCGTGACTACAAACTGGATGACCGAAACAATCAGCACCATCGTTCCCGTCAACTGGTAGGCCAAACCCATCAGCAGCATGATCACGCCGCGTAGCCAGATGTTGCGTTTGGGGTGGGTGGGAATGGATTGATCTTCGTTCATACCTGGCTCCTTTTGTCTGTCGTTGAATTTTTACTAACATAGCGCGGGAGCAAATCAAATGGAATGGCTTACCACGGGCGGCTTAGTCGTCTTTCTGGTGATCGTAGTTGGTTTTATCGGTTATCTGGTGAAGTTGAACCGCAGGGCCAAGCACGAGCAAAGCCAGGTCGATCCGAGCAAGCTGCGTAAGTGGAGTGACGATTGAACGAGTTTGAATTATCCTAGAAACGGCAGTTGAACGGTGTGTGCAGTGCGACCCGTTGGGTGGCCGCTCTCGCGCATCCATGCGCTTCGCGGCACTTGCACATCCTTGTGCGGCGCAGGCAAGGCGCAACGAGCGAGGAATAGCGAGCTATTCCGACGAGTTGCAACGCAGCCATGCGCACAACGGGGTGTGCTGCACATGCCGTAGCCGGCCTCACCTTCTGGGTGAGGCATGTAGAAACCAAAAATATCAATACCTGTACGCACTTGCTTGAGCATTGTAGCGATCAACTGCCGTTTCTAGGGTTATATATTAATACCCGGCTCCTCACGGCGGGCCGAGATTGACCGCCGGAAGCGCATCGCCCATATCGGATGCCAGCGCGCCGCGCGCGACCGCATCGCCGATGCCCAGTTGACCCGCTGAATTAAACCCCCAGCACTTGATGGCGTCATTATCCAAGCGGGC
>JANMQQ010000232.1:0-5742 GCA_031370545.1 Gammaproteobacteria bacterium | reverse complement strand
CCATCGAGTCGCTGAACATGGGATTCCTTCCCGTCGCTGGCCTCTCCGGCAAGGCGGGCGGTGCTTATCTGATCCCGAACGAGCCTGAATTTCGCCTGGATTTTTTAACCACCTTGCACCGCCGCAAAGACACTCCCTTCGAACATCCTCAATTGCATGTCACGTTACAACCCCTCAAGTTCATGGAATTCTCGCTTGAGAGCGTCCAGCAAGCGGCACTCATCGCAAATGACGGCGCGGTGATTGTGAATGTGCCCCATCCCGTCCGTTACGCGCTGCACAAGTTGCTGATCTTCGGCGAGCGCGAAGGCAGCTTTCTGTCCAAGGCCGGGAAAGATCTCCGGCAAGCGGCTGCCATCCTTGCCTGTTTCAAAGACTCCCGCGCCTGGGAGGTTGAGCATCATTGGCGCGACCTCATCGAACGAGGCAGAGGTTGGAGCTCGCGCGCCATGCGGGGATTAACCACCTTTGATAAATCCTTTCCCGAGCTCGAGGCGAAAAAGTGGCTCGGCGGAATCAAACCGACCTCACGGCAAAAATAAGAGCTAGCCGAAACTACAGCATTTGCTCGACCTTAAAAACTGCGTGGCTGAACGTGCCAGTTTCGACATTTGGCCCAAGCGGATAAGAATTTATTCAACACGAGGCCCTTCGAAAAATTACGCGAGTTCAGAGGCGATAAAAAAACGCCCGGATGACAGATGGCCGTCCGGGCGTAAGGGGAGGAAAGGCGAGGAGAAATTTTTCTAGTTACCTGGAACGATCATCGGTTCGAACGTGAACACGTTGCGGCTGCGTGAATCGACGGTGACTCTGATCCAATGCACGTTGGGGCTGCCGAAGCTTTCTACGCGCGTAAAGTTTTTCAGCATATTGGTGGGCGACAATAACGGTTTGTCGATTTTGAAAAAGTGCGTGTCGCCGTGCACCAACACCACTTGTCCATCAAATGCTTGGGTTTCGGCCGTGAGTGTGTTCAAAAAATCGGTGTAGCCGTCGATGCCTGCAAGCGTTTCGCGCTCGTTGATGGTTTCCGTTTCCGGCCAGTCAAAACCTGGATCGGCTTGTATCACGATCATGATTCCGGCTGAGTGATTTTGCTTCGCTAACTCAAACGACTCTTTCACCCAGGCCAAATTGTGCACCGTTCGATCTGCGTATTCCGCGTTGTCGGCGTCGCACTCAAGTTGCGTACGTACGCTCTTGGAGCTCGGGCAATCCGCCGCACTCACCTTGTTGTTGTTGCTGCCCGGAACATTGAGGCCAACAAACATCACGCCGCTGTACATCCAGCGCGTATTTTCGCTGTATGCGCCGCCCGGCGTGCCTTGCTGCTCGAGATCCATCTTGCGCTGTCCGAAACTTTTCGCCGAAGCAAACAAGGTCTGACGTATATAGCTCAAGCGTTCCAGCGCGTTGTAGCCACCGTTGTTTTTACGATGACAGTCGGTCCATTCGTTATCACCTGGCACGTACACGGTCGGCACGCGCACCTGGTTGAACAAAGCCATCGGCGCAGTGCTGATTGCGGCGTCGGTGCACAGCGAACTGCCGTCCTTCGTGTCGCCGCCGAAAATCGTGAACGCGAGCTTGGTGGAATTTATATCCTCGATCAGTGCCGCTACTTTGGGATCATCACCGTTCTTCGCGTAGGGCATATCCGCCCACAAACCGAATTTGAAATGGCCTTGCTTTTCGTGATCGTGGCCGGAGTCATTGGAGTCAGCATGCCCCACGCTCATGATGCTCATGGCCCCAACAAATAAGCCTGCTCCGATAACCCCTGACACTACGTTGTGCATGTTCATGCTTGCGCTCGCTTGGTCGTAAGATAGAGTTGAAACGTCATGCGGCGTAGCCCACACACCCGCAGTGTTCGACGTTGCCTATGACACAACGGGCAAGTTAACTCTGTTGTGTGAATCTGCTGTGACGAATTCATGACAATTCAGTGACAATCAAAAATACGAGGAGAACACGATGAGTAACTGGGGCTCGACATTAATCAAACATGCGGCGGCATTGATGATGGCAACGCTGTGGAGCACGGCACAAGCCGCAGGTTTATCCGGCAGCGCCAGTTTGATTTACGGACATAAATATCTTGATCAGGGGGATTGGGGACCGGTCGATTCGCAATCTGAGTTCGGCGTGGGCGTGACCTATCAGGTGCCGGAATGGCCGGTGCCTGTGGTGGGATATTTGTTGTTTTCTAGTGACTCGGGAACGGATTCCACGACTTCGTCATCAGTGAAGGTTACCGGGAAAACCACCGAATTCAGTGGCGGTGCGAGAAAAAATTTGACTGAAGGTTCCACCAAAGTTTTTGTCGAGGGTGGGCTCGTATACATCTCAGCAAAAGGTACCGGTAAGGATCCGATAACGGACAAGCCGTTACTGAGTTCTGATTCGGCCTTGGGTCTATGGCTGGGCGGCGGATTGGACGCCATGCTCACTCCGACCGTGAGTGTCGGCGGATTGATTCGCATGTCCAAAGCCGATGCGAAAAGTGACTCCCTCGGCGGCACACATTTCGGGCTGTATGCCGCCTATCATTTCCTGCGATAAGCTCTCGACCTTTTGTGTTTACAAGCGCGCCCTCCCGGCGCGTTTGCATTTTTCCGCTCTCATTTAAAAAACACCTTGGCCTACCAAGCGCCACATCTGGCTTGGCAGGTGCCTGATATTGAACGCCACAAGCATCGACTACCGAAAAAGTCTTTACCTGATAATCCGGGATGTTATATCGTCAGCCGCGTTGTTCAGGCGCACCGCGTAACGGCCTTCGCGGGTAGTACTCGAGAACGCTGTGCGATGCATTCGCAGGCGTTCTTTTTATTGAAGTAAAAAAACTAACCAATGAAAACACAAGGAGACTTATGAAAAATAAAAAGGGTTTGCACGTGTTCGCCACCTTGTTAGGTGCCGGTGCATTGTTAACTACCAGCGTCGCGCACGCGGCGGGCAACGGCCATTTTGAATTTGGCATTTGGGGAGATATGCCGTACGCGAAAAGTAATGACGGCCCGAAAATCCCCGCATTAATTGCCAACATCAACGCCCTGCGTGAATTAGCGTTTAGCATCTACGATGGCGACACCAAAGATGGCAGCTCAGCCTGCGACGACGTCACCATCGGCAGTAATGCGATCACGATGTTCAACCAGCTGCGGGCACCGCTGATCTATGTGCCCGGCGACAACGAATGGACCGACTGCCACCGTAAAAATAACGGCGGCTATAACGCGCTTGAACGATTGAGCTTCATCCGCCTGAATCTGTTCAACACCGTAAACAGTTTCGGCCACCACACGATGGCACTGGAACACCAAGGCGCCTTGGGTGACACCTACAGCGAAAACACCCGCTGGACGTATAAAGGGGTGGTGTTCGTCGGTTTGAATGTGCCGGGCAGCAACAACAATAAAGTCAACGTTGGCGCCTGCCTCAGCTCTAAGAGTGTAAGAACTCAAGCCGATTGCGATGCAGATAATGTCGAGTACGCTGACCGCAACGCGCATAACCTCGCCTGGTTGCATCAGTCATTTGATCTGGCACGCAGCAGCGGCGCACATGGATTGATGGTGATCACGCAAGGCGACCCCTGGTTCGACTTGCCGGAAACTGAAACGGTCAACGAACGCGCCGATCCGGCGTTCGACGGCTACAACGATTTTCTGCAAGCGCTGCTCGATGAATCGAATGCGTTCACCGGTCAGGTGGTGCTGGTCCACGGCGACACGCATTTTTTCAAAGTCGACAAACCGCTCGTCGATCAAGCACACCTGGTCAAGAATTTTACCCGCGTGGAAACCTTCGGCAGCCCGAACGTTCACTGGGTGAAAGTCAGCGTCAATCCGAACAACAGCAACGTGTTCTCGTTTGAACCGATGTTGGTGCCGGGTAACTAAGCAATTGAATCGTGAATCCCGGTGACCGCCCTGTCGGTGCGGTCACCGGGATTTTTTGTGCGTTTACTTTAGCAAGCTGCCCTGACTACACTGCGTCGCCATGGATACCGCTGCGTTACGTGCCTTTCTCGCTGTCGCAAAATCGCGGTCTTTTTCGCAGGCGGCGGAGCAATTGCATATCACCCAACCGGCGGTCAGCAAGCGTGTTGCGGCGCTCGAAGCTGAAGTCAAGACGCGGCTGTTTGACCGCGTGGGGAAGAAAGTTTCGCTCACTGAAGCGGGCATCGCCTTGTTGCCGCGTGCGCAGCATATTCTTGATGAAATGGCCGACAGTCGCCGCGCGCTTGCGAATCTCTCCGGCAAAATCTCTGGCTTGTTAAGCATAGGAACCAGTCACCACATCGGCCTGCATCGTCTGCCGCATGTGTTGCGCGCGTTTCACTCCGCATATCCAGACGTCGAACTCGACTTGCGTTTTATGGACTCGGAAGCAGCCTGTGCTGCCGTCGCCAAAGGCGAGCTGGAGCTGGGCATCGTCACGCTGCCGCTAGCGCCAGTCAAAAATCTTGTCATGACCCCTATTTGGGATGACCCGCTGGGCGTGATCGTCGCGGCACACCATCCGTTAGCCAAATCACCCCGTGTACGACCGGAGGCGTTGGCGCAGTATCCCGCCGTATTGCCCGGCCAAGGAACCTACACACGGGAAATTCTGGAGCGGGCATTCGCGCCACTGGGTGTGCGAATTCCGGGGCGCATGTCGACAAATTATCTCGAAACCATCAAGATGCTGGTCACCATCGGATTGGGCTGGAGCGTGTTGCCTTTGAGCATGGTGCGCGGCAAAGAACTCCGCGTGCTGAAGCTGCAAGGCGTCGATCTGCATCGCACCTTGGGCATGGTACAACACCGCGCGCGTACCTTGTCGAACGCAGCGCAGGCGATGGTGGATTTACTGCTGAAAGAAAAGAGTTAACCCGTCGTGCGCGGAACAAACCGCGTTGCAATGCTAACGCTGCGCAGCATCGCTGATTACCGTGGCACCTGGATTCGAATCAACGACCACATACACATACACCAGACATTGCTCTTTCCGAGGTTGCCGTTGTTGTCATAGACGAAGGCGCCCGTGAGCAGACCCGCGAGGCTGCCGCTGTGCTGCTCGGTGATCTGGTTCGCCGCATCCATCACCGCGTACCAAGTGGTGACACCGTCGCTTTTGCGGGCACGGTTGTCGAGCGCGTCGAAACTTTCACTTTCGATCGCGCATGGCGTCGTAATACTCGTAGCGTTGACCGTTGCCGTTGGGATCGACCACGTTGCGCGAGCGGCCGGTGATGTCAAGCACGGTACTGACGTTGTGGCCTTCGGCGTCGTAGGCCATGACCACGCGGTTGGCGGCGTCGTAACCGAAGCCCAAGGTGTAGTTGTCGGGGTTGGTGACGCCAACCACGTTTCCGGCTTCGTCGTAGCGGTACTGCGTGACAAAGCCACCCGCATCGGTGGCGTGGGTGCGGCGGTCGGCCAGATCGAATTGCGCAGACGTGCTGTCCACGCGTGTGGGCACGCCGTTGACCAAGGTATCAAGGCGGCTTTCGGCCAGGTTGCCGTTGGCGTCGTATTGGTAGTCGCGTTGCTGGCCGACGGCATCGGTCGCGCGGATGACGCGATCCAACGCGTCGTAGTCGGTGCTGACCGGATACCAGTTGCCGTTGATGCCGGTCTTCACGCGGCCCAGGGTGTCGTAGGTCAGGCTGGCGCTGTCGAACTCGGTGGCGTCGATCACGCCGTCGCCGTTCTTGTCGCCCCGCCGGGTGAGGGTCGTGACATT
>JANMQQ010000188.1:0-3326 GCA_031370545.1 Gammaproteobacteria bacterium | reverse complement strand
ATCGGTGAGAAATCCCCATGCGTATTGAATCGCCTCGCGTTTGAAGTAATCGCCGAAGCTGAAATTACCCAGCATTTCGAAGAAGGTGTGGTGACGCGCGGTGTAGCCAACGTTTTCAAGATCATTGTGTTTGCCGCCCGCGCGCACACAGCGCTGCGAACTCACCGCGCGCACGTAGGGACGTTTTTCGAGCCCCAGAAATACGTCCTTGAACTGCACCATGCCGGCGTTGGTGAACAACAAGGTTGGGTCACTACCTGGCACCAAGGAACTGGAAGGAACAATGGTATGTCCGCGTTGCTGAAAAAATTCGAGGAACAATTTACGTAGGTCGGAGCCGCTGGTCATAGTTTTCGATTCAAAAATCCTAAATTGAAGATGTAGGGGCGCAATTCATTGCGCCCTTGGGTAAGGGCGCCTTGCCCTCCACCAAAGGCGCGATGAATCGCGCCCCTACGAGTCAAATTTTCCGCGCAACACTGCGCGCACTGGCTCGGAGGTAAACCCGCGCTGCAATAAAAACCGCGCCTGCTTGGCGCGGTCGGCATTGGACTGCGGTAAGGCTTCCCCGAAACGTTTATTGCGCACCTGTGTGATCTGCGCGCGCCAGGTTTCTTTTGCTTTAGTCAAGACCGGCGCGATCTGCTCGTCGGCAACGCCGCGCTGGCGTAATTCCTGTGCAATGCGTACCGACCCATAACCCTTGTTCGCGCGTGAACGCGCAAACACTTCGGCAAAGCGCGCGTCACTGAGCAAGCCCTGCGCGTCCAGATGTTCCAGCGCGCTATTCACTAATTCCGCCGGATAACCCTTCGCCACCAGCTTGCCGCGCAACTCCCGGGCCGAGTGCTCGCGACGGGCCAGCAAACTCACCGCCGCGCTTAACACTTGCGCGGCAGTCGCTTCAGTCCTCGCTGTCCGCTGCATCGTCGGCTGCAATCACCACGACTGAGGGCAACGCGGCGGCACGAATCTTGGCTTCGATTTCTTGCGCGATCTGCGGATGCTCTTTCAGGAACTGACGCGCGTTGTCCTTGCCCTGGCCAATACGCTCCTTGTTGTAGCTGAACCACGCGCCGGATTTTTCAACGATGTTAGCGTTGACGCCCAGCTCGATGATTTCGCCTTCGTGCGAAATACCTTCGTTGTACAAAATGTCAAACTCCGCCTGTTTGAACGGCGGCGCGACTTTGTTCTTCACCACTTTGACGCGCGTTTCAGAGCCGATGACTTCGTCACCCTTCTTGATGTTACCAATGCGACGGATATCCAGACGCACCGAGGCGTAAAACTTCAGCGCGTTACCGCCGGTGGTGGTTTCGGGGTTGCCGAACATCACGCCGATTTTCATGCGGATCTGGTTGATGAAAATCACCAGCGTGTTGGTGCGCTTGATATTGCCGGTGAGTTTGCGCAGCGCTTGCGACATTAAGCGCGCTTGCAGGCCCATGTGCGAATCGCCCATTTCGCCTTCGATTTCAGCCTTGGGCGTCAGCGCTGCGACCGAGTCGATGACGATGATATCAACTGCGCCTGAGCGCACCAGCATGTCGGCGATTTCCAGCGCCTGCTCGCCGGTGTCGGGTTGTGACACTAATAAATCTTCGACGTTCACGCCCAGCTTGCCCGCATATTGCGGATCGAGCGCATGCTCGGCGTCGATGAATGCGGCGGTGCCGCCGATCTTTTGCATCTCCGCGATCACTTGCAAAGTGAGCGTGGTTTTACCGGAAGATTCCGGCCCGTAAATTTCCACCACACGCCCGCGCGGCAGGCCGCCCACGCCCAGCGCCAAGTCCAAGGTCAGAGAGCCGGTCGACACCACCTGGATATCGCGCGAAGCGACCGAGTCGCCCATGCGCATGATCGAACCTTTACCGAATTGTTTTTCGATCTGCCCGAGCGCTGCACTGAGCGCCTTGAGCTTGTTGTCATCCGCCGCCGCTTGTTTTACCGTCATACCGCCTCCAACACCTTCGCCACCCAAAGCACTGAGCCCTGTAAAAATGGATGCGCAATTATTCCATAGGAGTGCGGGACGGCCTAGTCCTTATGTGCATGCCTATAGATATAACCACCCGTATCGGCCAGGTGATATCTGAATCCATTGATCAAGATTTCGAGCACTTCGGTCGTTAAGTTCTACAACTTTTACTAAAGTTGCCCTCATGTCGAACCCCACATCCCCTCTCCTCGCTATCCAAGTACGCAGTGGGATGCGCGCGGCCTCGCCTGCTTTGTGCTCGGGCTAATTTTGGCGACGGTTCCCACCGCCCGAGCGGTGGTGTCGATTCCGGTTGAGCAAATTACCGAGCTTGCCAGCAAACAAGGTGACGCCAGCGCGCGGTTCATGCTCGGCTCTATGTACGCCAGTGGCCAGGGCGTTAAACACGACATGACCGAGGCCATTAATTGGTATCGCGCAGCTGCGGATCAGGGACACATGGATAATGGAATGGACCCCTCCCACTTTAAAAGAGGCCTCATTCGGGCCAGGATGGAAGTTGTTACGCACCATCAACGAAGCAGGAGGAGTCCGGTATGAAGATTACAACCATCGGTATCGATATCGCAAAGTCTGTTTTCCATGTGTTTGCGGTGAACAAAATGGGCACGCTAGTGAAAAAGAAGCAGCTAAAACGCAAAGAGTTAATCACCTTCATCGCGCAGCTTGAGCCGTGCCGGGTGGCGATGGAGGCGTGCGGCGGCGCGCACCATTGGGCGCGTGAGTTTCAGACGACGGCATGGATGCCGGAGGTAGAGCAATGCAGGAGCAATTGCCGGAGCTGGGGCACGAAGTGAAATTGATCGCGCCGCAGTACGTCAAGCCGTATGTCAAAGGCAACAAGAACGACTACATTGCACAGGGGTGTGCTGGTGCCGTGGAGCACGTGGATGTGCGTGAACGGCCAACGACGCTGAAGCGATCGCCGAGGCCGCGCAGCGTCCGAACAAGCGGTATGTGCTGATCAAGACGCAAGAGCAGCAGGATATTCAAGCCCTGCATCGCCTACGTGAACGGACGGTCAAGGAACGCACCGCGCTGGCCAATCAGATCTGTGGCTTGTTGGCGGAGTACGGCATCGTTATTCGACTCGGGATCGCCTGTATCGTCTTGTGGATCGGATTGAGCTGGACGACGCCTTCGTGGGCGGTAAACGCAAAGGCAAGCGGGGCCGGGGTGCGGAAGGAAAAAAGCCGGTCGTCGTGGCCTGCGAAAGTCGAGGTCAACGCGCGGGGTTCGTGGCAATGGAAGCGGTGGACCACGTGAACCGCGCGTCGATCCGGGACTTTGCAAAGCGCCGATTGAAAGCAGGTGAAACGGT
>JANMQQ010000154.1:0-10059 GCA_031370545.1 Gammaproteobacteria bacterium | reverse complement strand
AAACACCATGCTCACTCCAGCGCGAAAATCGCTTGAATATACTATTCCAACCTCCATACGTCGCAGGTAACAGGCGCCACTGGGCGCCGCTGCGCAGGATCCACAATACCGCCTCCACAAACTGTCGACACCCACGTTCATCCCCAACATAAACACGCGGGTGGCTCCTCAAATAATCCCGGATCGTCTCCCATTGCTTATCCGTAAGCTTGATCCGACTCATCGTTTCGTTGCCAACCCTATGTGAACAACTGCTTCTATCCCATAGTTGAATTTAGAATGTCAACAGAACCTAGCACCGAATTTCAAATGGACGCCATTAGATGGAATGAGGAGGAACAGTTGTGACGCACTATTTCTGGGAGCGCGGCCATCCTGGCCGCATTCGGCATCATCAAGCGGGCTGGAAGCCCGCGCTCCCATCTCGCTACAAGTGCAAATGGAAAATCTGGGTTGAATAGAAGACTTGATTTGATCGGTGGAGTCTGGAGCATGGCTCCAAACGACATTCGTTGTGTCGCTGGGTTTTGACATTGACTACGATGCAGCAGAACGTGCAATGCCACTCTCACGGGTTTTTTTGTTGGGCCTTCGCTGACTAACCTCAAATTGCTATGGTGGGAAACATTCAAGGGGGCCGGTAGCTCATCTTAAGCAGCGCGCAATAAACTTAACGTCAAGACCGAGATATTTAGCGGAAGGGCGCTTGTCGCCCCTACCAGTCTTTCAATCCACTAGAAAAATAATGTTCGGTCGGTGTTTGAGTCCAGATCTGCAAGCAAAGTCGTTCGAAGGTCCGGTAATGGCAGTAACAAAATTATTTTCGGTGTGATGATTTATTAAGCTCTTGTTCAGTGGCCACCTATTAATGTTACGTCCATTGGCACTGTCCATTAGCAGCCCGTAATACACGATACCTGCGCATCGGGTGCGTTGTGGCTGCGTAGCAAAGCGTTTGATTTGAGAATAGTAAGGGTTGCTTATGTTGTGGTTCAGGAGTCAATTCCAATCCAGGTATGAGTCTGAGCGAACGGGTCGGAGGGTAGAAGTTAAGCGGCATGTTTGGATCGACGGTGGATGGATTGGAAGAGTTTCGTTCTGGCCTCGTTCAATTTCAGAGCAGCCTCGTTGTCAGTCATGGCTGTCGCGTGTTGATCAAGTAATTCAAAGGTGAATTCCGGCTTGAGGAAGGCGGCAGCGTTGGTCAGTGATTTCAGTTTCTCATACGGTGTCATCATGTCTTTCAGCCGGTATTTCTTGCGTGTTTTGCCTTTTTCGTCGGTGATCGTTTCAGCAAAGAAACACGGGCGGTGGAAGTTGACGTAGGGATTGAGGAACCCGTGGCAGAACGCGTTGACCTCCAGGGCAAAGCGCTGCGGAATATGGCTGTAGCCCAAGTGTTTGCGCACGATGGCACCGTTCTTGGTTTCGGCCAGCCCATTGTCGGTGCTGCGCCGGGGCCGGGATTTGGTGAACTCCACACGCAGCTTCTCCAGCAGGTCTGCCACCGTGTGGTTGATGTACTCCGAACCGTTGCACCCCAAGGGCAGGCTTCGCGCTCGGCGTGGAAGCCCAGGACCGTGAACGGGAAGCTCGCCAGCATCACTTCAATCACCGGCAACAGAAACGCTTCGCTCAAACGCTCACACGTGGCCACGATCTCGAACTGCGTGACACAGTCCACCGCATTGATGTGGTAGAGCCCTTTTACGCCGTCTTGATCGCCCTGATGTACGCTGTCGATGCGGATGAAGCCGGGGCGGCCTTCCGGCGTGGGCGCGCGGCGCACGCCAATGGGTACGCGATGGCCGTGGGTTTTGGTCCAGTGTCGCCGCCGGGTTTCATAGCCTTGTGCCCGGCGCAGGTTGTACAGGTGCGACACCGAAATCCCCGCGAGACGTTCATAGCGGGCGTCCTTGAATACTGTCACGGCGCGTTGCATGAGGCATTTGGTGGCTGGCCCGGACAGGCTGCCATGCAGCGCGTCGGTTTGGGCCAAGAGCGCCACGTCTGCAGCCAAAAACGTGCGGGCAAAACCTGCCTCAGGTGCGGTATAGCGCTTGGCCAGAACCTCACCCCGCAACGCGCGGCACACCAAACGTGTCAGGTGTTGTCGTGAGTAGCCGGTGGTGCGTTCAAGGTAGCGCAACACCACCCCCTTATCCGCCCGCGCGAGACGGCGGTAGCGCAGACGCTTTACCACGGCGGTAATGAATGCGTAGCGCTTGGTGTCCTCACCGCTGGGCTCAAATTGCACCTCCTGCGTGCCGTTCAAAAAAGCGCGTAATTGCGCCACCGTGTTCAATTGCTGTTCGTTCATGTCGATCACCATGGCATGGATGATCGACCCAAACATCCGTTCTCAGACTCATACCTCGTTGGAAATACGCGCCCGCTTCAGACTCATACCATGTTGGAAGAGACTTCAGGTTGTGGGGAGTGCAAAATTGGCATATGATTCTGCCCTTTTCGCCAACCCACTCACTGGCGCGCTGCCGCAGGGCAGCGGGTGGTGAGTTAACTGAAGGTGATCGCTATGAAGACTGACATCCATCCTGAATACAAAGTCGTGACCGTAACGTGCAGCTGCGGTAACACGTTTGCTACGCAATCAACCTACGCCAAGCCGGATTTGCACATCGAAGTGTGCTCAGCCTGCCATCCGTTTTACACTGGCAAGCAGAAGACGCTGGACGTGGGTGGCCGTGTTGACAAATTCCGTCAGCGGTATGCAAAGAAGAAGTAAACCCCTGGCCGGATTCGCCAGGTTGTTTCGCAAGGGCGCTCAGTTGCAGCGCCCTTTTTGCGTTTTGGTCGGCATGCTGGCGTGTGCTGCGCAGTGGAGCGGCGCGCTCGCGGCCACGTCGCCGTGCGCGGCGGATCGCGTGGACGAGCGAACCACCGTGCGCAAGGTGTTCGACGGCGACACCGTCGAGCTGGCAGATGGTCGTCATGTGCGGTTCGTCGGCATTAACGCACCCGAGGTGGCGCACGAAGGCAAGCCTGCTGAACCGTTCGCCGAGGATGCGCGTGTCGCCTTGGAGAACGCGCTGAAAAAAGATCATACGGTGTTGTTGCGTTACGACGCGGAGCGCTTTGATGTGCATCAGCGCACGCTGGCGCATTTGTACCTCAGCGATCGCAGCAGCATCGAGGCGATGTTGCTGGAGCAGGGGCTGGCATTCTGGATCGCCATCCCGCCAGGTCTGCATGACGCGGAATGTTACCGGGCCCGTGAGCAGCGTGCGCGCAGTGCCAAGCGCGGCATTTGGTCGAGCAACTATTATGCTCCGATTGACGCGGAACACGTGGGGCTAGGTGCAGACGGATTTCACGTGGTGAAAGGCCGCATCGTGCGGATCGGGCAGAGCAAGAACACGATATGGCTAAACCTGGCACCGCACATGGCGCTGCGTATCGCGCGCGAAGACATGCAATATTTCACCAACTACAAGCCGGAGTCGCTGCGTGGTCGCGATGTCATCGCACGCGGCTGGATCACGCCGTTCAAAAACGGCGACTATGTGATGCGCGTGCGCCATCCCGACGCGCTTGAATTGCAGTGATTCCAAGTAGCATTCAAAGGAATACTGCGTTGTCGGCCCTTGTCGTACTAATGTACTGTCTGCGGACCTCCGCCTTGTCTTCCTTTGAATGCTACTTGGAATAATTCACTTTACTAACTGACAGTGGTAACGCCATGACCCCAGACGAACTCAAAGCTGCAGCCCTTAAATATCACGCTGAACCCACGCCCGGAAAAATCGGCATCGACATCACCAAACCGTGTCGCACGCAAAAAGAACTCGCGCTGGCGTATACGCCCGGCGTCGCCGCGCCGGTGCGCGAAATCGCTGCCGATCCGCAGAACGCGTACCGCTACACGTCGAAAGGCAATCTGGTCGCGGTCATTACCGATGGCACGGCGGTGCTCGGTCTTGGCAATGTCGGCGCACTGGCCGGCAAGCCGGTGATGGAAGGCAAGGCGGTCCTGTTCAAACAATTCGCTGGCATCGACGTGTTCGATATCGAAGTGAATTCCAAAGGCCCGGAGCATTTCATTGAGACAGTCGTCGCGATTGCACCGACCTTCGGTGGTATCAATCTGGAAGACGTCGCCGCGCCGCATTGTTTTCAAATCGAACGCGAGCTGGTGAAGCGTCTCGACATCCCGGTGTTTCATGACGACCAGCATGGCACTGCGATTATTATTTCCGCCGGGTTGCTCAATGCGCTGGAAATCCAGGGTAAAAAAATCTCCGACGCGCGCATCGTCTGTTTAGGCGCGGGCGCAGCTGGAATCGCGTCGATGAAGTTGCTGGTGTCGCTGGGTGCGCGCAAAGAAAATGTCGTGCTTGTCGACCGCAATGGCGTCGTGCACGCGGGTCGCAATGACTTGCCGGATTACAAACAGGAATTCGCGCACGTAAATTCGCAACGTACGCTGGCTGACGCACTCACCGGCGCAGACGTATTAATCGGCGTCTCCGGTCCTGATTTAGTGACAGCCGATATGGTGAAGGCGATGGCTGTTAAGCCGATCGTATTCGCATTGTCAAATCCTGACCCCGAAATTCATCCCAACATCGCACGCGCCGCGCGCAGCGATCTCATCATGGCCACCGGGCGCACCGATTTTCCTAACCAGGTGAACAACGTGCTGGGTTTTCCGTTCATTTTCCGTGGCGCCCTTGATGTGCAAGCCAGTTGCATCAACGAAGCGATGAAAATCGCCGCCGTCAACGCATTACGCACGCTGGCGCACGAGCCGGTACCGCGAGAAGTGCTCGATGCTTACAATTTAAAATCGCTCAGCTTCGGTCCCGAGTACATCATCCCCAAACCCTTTGACCCACGCTTACGCGACCGCGTGTCACTTGCGGTAGCAAAAGCCGCAGTGGACTCGGGTGTGGCGCGAAAGAAGGTTTGATGGAGGCCGTGTAGCGGCATTTGCTATTATTTGCGGCAATACACCCGAATCGAGGCATCCCATGTCCACTAAAGCCAAGGTCGAACTGCTCAGCGAGGAGGATTACATTGAGGGTGAGCTGCGCAGCGACGTGCGGCATGAATATATCCAGGGCAACGTGTATGCGATGGTGGGCACTAGCAAACGGCATAACCTCATCGCGACAAGTATACTGGTGGCGCTACGCGCACATTTGCAGCCGTCGCCGTGCAAAGTTTATCTGTCGGATGTGAAAGTCAAAATCAAGGACACATTTTTCTATCCTGACTTGTTAGTTTCATGCGTTGAAAATAAACTCAGTCCTTATTACGAAACTGATCCTGTCATTGTGGTTGAAGTCCTTTCTCCCTCTACCGAAGCCAAAGACCGGTTTTACAAACGCATGATCTACCAGCGCCTGGAAAGTTTGCGCGAATACGTTTTGGTGGAGCAGGACAATATGCAGGTCGATATTTATCGCCGCGAAGCTGATAGCTGGACGCTAGAACGTTACGAAATCGGCGACACTGTAGCGCTCGAATCGATTGGTTTCACCGTCCCTATCGAAGCAATTTACGCCGACGTCATCAGGTTGCCGTAACCAACCGTAGCGTGCGCCATGCGCACGCTGCCATTCACCCTATGTCGTGCGCATCGGCACAGGCTACAGGTGGTATGGCTTGCTCAGCTCATGCACTGCGTCGATAAATGCCCCTGCGTGTTCAGGTACCACGTGTTGATGAATGCCGTGGCCGAGGTTGAACACGTGGCCGTTGCCTTTGCCGTAGCTGGCGAGGATGGTTGCGACTTCTTCGCGGATGCGCTCAGGCGCGGCGTACAGCACGGACGGGTCCATGTTGCCTTGCAGCGCGACGCGGTCACCGACCAGCTTGCGCGCATCGCCGAGATTGAGCGTCCAGTCCACACCGAGTGCATCACAACCGGTGGCTGCCATATCTTTAAGCCAAGCTCCGCCACCTTTGGTAAATAAAATCACCGGCACTTTGCGGCCTTCGTTTTCACGCTGCAAACCTTTGACGATGCGGTCCATGTAGGCGAGCGAAAACAATTTGTAGTCGCGCGGGGTGAGGATGCCGCCCCAGGTGTCGAAAATCATCACCGCTTGCGCGCCTGCCGCGATCTGCGCGTTTAAATACGACGTAACCGATTGCGCGATTTTATCCAGTAGCTCGTGCATCACCTTGGGTTCATCGAACAGCATTTTTTTGATAATCGAATATTCCTTGCTGCTGCTGCCTTCCACCATGTAAGTCGCCAAGGTCCACGGGCTGCCAGCGAAGCCAATGAGCGGCACGCGGCCACCTAACTCTTTGCGGATCAAGCGCACCGCGTCCATTACATAGCGCAACTCGGTTTCCGGATCGGGTACGCCCAACTTGGCGATGTCTTGCGCGGTGCGCAGTGGATTCTTGAAGCGCGGCCCTTCACCTTCGGAAAAGTAAAGTCCCAACCCCATCGCGTCAGGAATGGTGAGAATATCGGAGAATAAAATCGCCGCATCAAGTGGATAACGATCCAGCGGTTGCAGCGTGACTTCGCAGGCAAACTCCGGTGAAGTGCACAGATCCATGAAGCTGCCCGCCTTGGCGCGCGTGGCGCGATACTCCGGCAGGTAACGTCCGGCTTGGCGCATCATCCACACAGGCGTGACATCGACGGGTTGGCGTAGCAGGGCGCGGAGGAAGCGGTCGTTTTTGAGTGGGGTCATGCTGTTGCCTATGGTGTTGGTCGGCGCACGGTACTTGTCGCTAAACAGAGGATTCCTTCCCCCTGCAAGGGGAAGGGCAGGATGGGGGTGATTTAAAAGGCGATGTGCTTGCACACCCCCATCCCCGCCTTCCCCCTTGCAGGGGGAAGGAGTACTGATCAGGCTCTTAAGGTCATTATCATGTTCCATTGATTGTGGGGAATTGTGCTAGCGGGGCAAATCCGAACTACCCGTTAAAAACTCATCCACCGCGCGCGCTGCCTGACGGCCTTCGCGTATCGCCCAGACCACCAAGGATTGTCCGCGGCGGGTATCACCGGCCGCGAACACTTTTGGACTCGAAGTTTGATAGCGTTCAGTGTCAGCGCGCGCGTTGCCGCGCTCGTCCAGCGCGATGCCTAATTCCTGCAACATGCCTAGCTGCACTGGATGCATATAACCCATCGCCAGCAACACGAGGTCGGCTTTGAGATCAAACTCGCTGCCCGCAATTTCTTGCATTTTCCAGGTGCCACTTTTATCGTTCTGCCATTCCAGGCGAACCGCATGCAGGGTTTTGACTTTTCCCTCAACACCGGAAAAGCTTTTGGTGGCGATGCTCCAGTCGCGTGCGCAGCCTTCTTGTTGCGACGAGGAGGTGCGCAGTTTCATCGGCCAGTCGGGCCACGTCAACGGTTTGTTTTCCTGCTCGGGTGGTCGCGGCATTAGTTCGAATTGCGTAACCGATGCTGCGCCTTGTCGGATCGAAGTGCCCACGCAATCAGAACCAGTGTCGCCGCCGCCGATGACGACGACATGTTTGCCTTGGGCAGTGAGGCTGGCATCGGCTGGAATGGTTTCACACGCCACGCGTCGGTTCTGTTGTTCCAGAAACTTCAGCGCAAAATAAATGCCGGTTAATTCACGTCCCGGCACCTTCAGGTCGCGTGGCTGCTCGGAACCCGCACTCAGCACCACGGCATCGAATTCGGCCAGCAGTTGTTTGGCCGGAACATTCACGCCGATATGTTGCCCGGTGCGAAACTCGACGCCTTCGGCCTGCATCTGCTTCATGCGCCGGTCGATCAAATGCTTTTCCATCTTGAAATCGGGGATTCCGTAGCGCAACAAACCACCGATACGGTCATTTTTTTCGAACAGCGCTACCGTGTGCCCGGCACGCGCTAACTGTTGCGAGCAGGCCAGGCCCGCTGGTCCCGAGCCGACCACGGCGACGCGTTTGCCGGTTTTCCTGGCGGGAATCTGCGCTGTAACCCAACCTTCATTCCAGCCCCGGTCGATGATGGCATGTTCGATGGTCTTAATGGCGACAGGGTCGTTGTTGATGTTCAGCACGCAAGCCGCTTCACATGGGGCAGGGCAGATGCGGCCGGTAAACTCGGGAAAATTGTTGGTTGAGTGCAATACGTCCAGCGCTTCGCGCCAGCGGTTGTTGTAAACCAGATCGTTCCAGTCTGGAATAATATTGTTCACCGGACAGCCGGTCTGACAAAACGGAATGCCGCAATCCATGCAACGCGCGCCCTGACGACTGAGTTCGCTGTCGGCCAACGGTAGCGTGAATTCCTTGTAGAAGTGAATGCGTTCTTCGACCGGCAGATAGCCGGGCTCGTGCCGCGCGATCTCCATGAACCCGGTAGGCTTACCCATGACTGACTCGCTCCGTTTTTTTCTGCGCCGACTTCGCAGCAGCAATCTTTTGCAATGCCTGATGATATTCGATGGGCATGACTTTCGTGAATTTAGGTAAATAGAGATTCCATTGATCGAGAATTTTACGCGCGCGTTCCGAACCGGTGTAATGCACATGCTTTTCGATCAGTGCTCGCAGCAGGTGAGCATCGCTGTCCGCAGCAGTTTCAGCCGGAACCGATTCCAGTTCGACCATTGCTAAATTGCAGCGCTTTTTGAAGTCACCGCTTTCATCGAGCACGAACGCCGTACCCCCGCTCATGCCTGCTGCGAAGTTACGTCCGGTTGCACCCAGCACCACCACGGTGCCGCCGGTCATGTATTCACAGCCATGATCTCCGACGCCTTCCACCACAGTGATCGCACCGGAGTTACGCACCGCAAAACGTTCGCCGGCAATCCCACGGAAATAACACTCGCCGTTGATGGCGCCGTACAGCACGGTATTGCCGACAATAATGTTGTTCTCCGGCACGATCGGGCAGGTTGCGGGTGGATAGATCGCGATGCGCCCACCGGATAACCCCTTGCCGACGTAGTCGTTGGCCTCGCCCTGCAAGTCGATGCTAATGCCGTGCGCCAGGAACGCACCGAAACTTTGACCGGCCGTGCCCTGGGCACGAATGTGGATGGTGTCGTCCGGCAGACCCGTGTGCCCATAACGCTTGGCGACTTCACCGGACAGCATTGCGCCGATGGTGCGGTTGGAGTTCTTGATGGTGACGTCGATCTGCACCGGCTTTTGCTGTTCCAGTGCAGGCCGCGCGGCAGCGATCAGTTGATGGTCCAAGGCCTTGTCAAGACCGTGATCCTGTCGTTCAGTCCAATGGGTCGACTCACCGGGCGCGGTAGCAGGGCGATACAGGATGCGTGAAAAATCCAGCCCCTTGGCCTTCCAGTGTTCGACCGAGGCACGCGGATCAATCTGATCGGTGCGTCCGATCATTTCGTCGAAACGGCGGAAGCCCATCTGCGCCATGTATTCGCGGACTTCTTCAGCGATGAAGAAGAAATAGTTCACCACATGCTCAGGTTGGCCGGTGAATTTCTTGCGCAGTTCCGGGTCTTGTGTCGCCACGCCGACCGGACAGGTGTTCAGATGGCATTTGCGCATCATGATGCAGCCTTCCACCACCAGCGGCGCCGTGGCAAACCCAAATTCATCAGCACCCAGCAGGGCGCCGATCACGACATCACGGCCGGTTTTGATTTGCCCGTCAACTTGCACCGCAATGCGTCCGCGTAATTGGTTCAGCACCAAGGTTTGCTGCGTTTCAGCCAGACCCAATTCCCACGGTGAACCGGCAAACATCAGCGAAGAAAGCGGGCTCGCGCCGGTGCCGCCGTCATGGCCGGAGATGGTGACGTGATCGGCATGCGCCTTGGCGACACCTGCGGCAATCGTACCCACGCCAACTTCGGCGACCAGCTTGACGCTGACCAGTGCCTGCGGATTTACATTCTTCAGGTCATGAATGAGCTGCGCCAAGTCCTCAATTGAATAAATGTCATGATGCGGCGGCGGTGAGATCAGCCCGACACCAGGAATGGAGTGGCGCACCTTGGCAATTGTTTCAGAGACTTTATGGCCGGGCAGTTGTCCGCCCTCGCCAGGCTTGGCGCCCTGGGCCATTTTGATCTGCAACATGTCGGCGTTGACCAGATATTCAGCGGTCACGCCGAAACGTCC
>JANMQQ010000121.1:0-4370 GCA_031370545.1 Gammaproteobacteria bacterium | reverse complement strand
GAATACGGCTCGACTTTACTTGTGACCAAGTACGCAAATACCACACCGGCCAACTGTGGCCCTACAATTATGGCCGCGCTGTATCTATCCCTGAGTCACGCGTCACGTAGTGAACGCTAGGTTGGCTGAGTGGTGTTGTCGATCCCGTAATAAAACTCTTCGAATTCTTCT
Organism: Gammaproteobacteria bacterium; assembly: GCA_031370545.1. Taxonomy (GTDB): domain Bacteria; phylum Pseudomonadota; class Gammaproteobacteria; order SG8-11; family SG8-11; genus UBA6921. The sequence continues at coordinate 4,199 of JANMQQ010000121.1, read as the reverse complement.
CCACCATCGGTTGCGCACACGCGATTTCTGCCGTGCTGTTTCGCGTTGTAGAGCTGTGTGTCTGCTTGCGTGAGCAATTCCTCGAATGTCACGGGATAACTCTTGTCTTGCGCCGCGACTCCGATACTGATGGTTACTGGAATTTGTGCATCTTTGAATCGAATCCCGGCGTTCTCCACAGCCTTACGCAATTGCTCGGCAAGCTTGAGGGCGGTGAGTCGAGCCGAATTCGGAGCGGCAATCGCGAACTCTTCCCCGCCGTAACGCGCCAAGATGTCGTTCTTGCGAATGTTGTTGCCCAAAATCTCGGCCACTTGAATTAACACATAATCACCACCCGGATGACCGTAGATGTCATTGATAGCTTTAAAATGGTCGATGTCGAGCATCAGCACACTAAACGGCTGCCATAGGTACTGCATCAGCTTTAGCGCCTCGACCGCGCGCGGAAAAAATGAATGCCTGTTGGTCAGCTTGGTCAGAGCATCGGTGTTGGCCTGCACATTGAGAATCTTGCGGCTTTCTTCCAGCTCGTGAATTAACAACGCAAGTTTGTGGTGCGCGTGGACTCGCGCGCGGATTTCAATTTTGTCGACATTTTTTGAAATAAAATCGTTGGCGCCTAATTCGAACGCGCGCGATTTTGCCTTGGTGTCTTCCGCAACGGTCACCACGATCACCGGCATGCTGGCAATACGCGGAATTTCTGATGAACGAATGCGTTGCAGTAAGTCGTAGCCATCCAGGAGCGGCATGTCCAACTCGGTAATTACCAATTCGATCTCATCATTTTCCTGCAACAACTTCCACGCTTGCTCGCCATCCTCTGCCTCGTAAACCTGGGCGCGTTCTGGCATTGCGCGAACCAATGCCGATCGAATAGTGGCGGACTTGTCGGCAACCAGTAGGCGTGCTGGTTGGTCCGTGTTGGAATGAACGGTGTGGTTACCTGAGTTTTCGTTGGAACGATGCTCGCTTGCCATAGTGTATGGATTATCCAGAAGTTACTTTTAACTATGTTGACGGGAATACGAGAGAAAAACTCCTTCTAACACCCCAAACGGGCAAATGTCATTATCCAATTCTAGTTGAAATAGAAGAGCGAACATCAACCTGCCATTTCCCAATGGGAGAAGGTCTTGTCATAAAGGCTTTACCGCGTCTGCGTGACCTCATCCAGCTTCGCAACCACCTCCGCCACCGTAATCAAATCCATCGCGTCCGGGCTGCGCACGCGCTGACCCCAGCTAGCTTCGTCCACGCTCTTGCCGCCGTCCGCACGCAAAGCTTCGGGATATTTATTTACCACCCAGCGCTGGCTTAGATACGGCCCGGTGCGTAGTGGATTGGACGTGGCGTACAAGCCAATCACCGGCGTACCCACGCTGGTCGCCATGTGCGCGGGGCCAGAATCGGGCGATATCAACACCGTACCCCGTTGCAGCAGCGCGAGCAGTTGTTTGAGGTTGGTTTGCCCGATAAGGTTGTGCGGCGCATGTCGCGCTTGCTGCATGATTTGTGCGCCGACTTCGCGCTCCAGGGCCGTTGGTCCGCCGGTGAGCAACACGCGCATGCCGTGCTGCTCCGTTGCGTAGTCCACGAGTTGCGCGTAACGCTGCGCAGACCAATTGCGCCAGTTACGCAGGCGCGCGCTGGAGCAGGGGCTGATGATGAGCGTGGCCTGTTCGCCGGGTAACTGCTGTTGCGCAAAAGCGCGCGCAGCGTCTGGAATAGGAATATCCCAGCGCAAAATTTTCTCGTGCACGCCTAACACTTGGGCGAAGCCGAACAATGCATCCAATGCATGTTCACGGGGCTGCGCCGCGATACGGTGATTGGTAAACAGCCACTGCAAATCTTTCGCGCGCGCGCGGTCGAAGCCGATACGTAACGGGCTTGCGATCAACACACTGGCGAGACTTGCGCGCAATGCCACCTGCATGTCGAGCAACGCATCAAAACGTCTGCCATGCAACGCGCGCCGTAATGCTGCAAATGCCGCCCAGCCTTTTTTTTTGTCGAAGATGATAAACTCGATGCCCGGAATATCAGCCAGCAGCGACGCTTCCAGCGCACCGATAATCCAGGTGATTTTGGTTTGCGGCCAGTGAGTTTGAATCGAGCGCACTACCGCGAGCGTGTGGCAGACGTCGCCGATGGCGGACAGGCGCAGCACGCAGAGGTGGTCGGGCGGAGTGGTGAAAGGTAGCGGCATTTATTTAGTACGCGTCAGGTGTAAACATTATACGGTTGATGCGAATCTATCTTGACTCCCCTCCTCATTTTCGAGGAGGGGTGGACGCGCAGCGGACGGGGTGGTTGCGGTTAAGGCTCATTAACACTAAAGCGACCACCCCACCCCTGCAACTGCTCCTGCGTTGCTCTACCTTCCGCCATCCATGGCGGTCGCCTGCGGGGCACCCCTCCTCGAAAATGAGGAGGGGAGAAATACGTTGCTACGCGAATCAACCGTTTCTGAACGAGTCACGAATTTCGCCATGCGCCCCGTCGACTGCTTGATTGAAAACCAGCACATCCTATACGATGCCGATGCGCTGAGCGAGACGGACGCGGGGATTTTCGACCCCGACATTTTGCAAGCGCGCGGCCTGCTCACCGGTAGCGCGCCGGGTCGTGGCACCGCTTGGTTCTTTACGCATCACAACCAACCCCTAGTGTTGCGCCATTACCGGCGCGGTGGTTTCGTCGCGCGCCTGCTGCAAGATTGTTATGTGTGGACCGGCCTTGCACGCACGCGCGCGTGGCGCGAATTTAAGTTGCTGGCGCATATGCTGAAGTCTGGATTGCCAGTGCCGCAACCGGCGGCGGTGCGCGTAATACGGGCGGGTCTTTGCTACCGCGCGGATCTGATCACGCTGCGCATTATGTTCACAACGTCGTTGGCCACCGCGCTGACTACAAGGGGGCTGGATGTGACACGCTGGCGCACGCTCGGTATCACGCTGCGAAAATTTCATGACGCGGGCATTTATCACGCCGACTTAAATGCGCACAACATTCTGCTCGGAAAAGACAACACCGTGTACCTGGCGGATTTTGACAAGGGCGAGCTGCGCAAACCAACGGCACGCTGGCAGCAGGGAAATCTAGCACGACTGCATCGCTCGTTAAAAAAATTGAAATCAGCGGGGCCGGATTTTTACTTCGGTGAAACTGATTGGATATCGTTGCTGGATGCGTATCGCAATGCGGCCTCACCACCACAATAGGTTCAACGAAGTGTCCCTTCCCCCTTGCAGGGGGAAGGAGTGCGTTATGTCGAAAGCCGCAGGTCTTTGCAGGACAGCACGATAAATCGTGCTCCTACAGGCGGTAGTCGAACACTTTATTGAAACGCTCGTCGAATTCCGCGCGTGTGAAGTTGTGATTCTGCGTGCCTGGGTGCTCGATCTTGACCGATCCCAGCAGTGAGGCGATGCGGCCGGTGGTTTCCCAATCCATGCCGTGTAACAAACCATAAAGCAAACCGGCGCGGTAGGCGTCGCCGCAGCCGGTGGGGTCTTTCATTGCCGCAGGCGTGACGGCTGGAATTTCATGGCGGTGTTGTTTGGTGTAGATATGCGAACCCTTGCCACCTAGCGTGACAATTAGTGCGTCCACGCGCTCGGCGATTTCATGCGGCGCTAACCCCGTGCGTTGTTGCAGCATCTGCATTTCGTAATCGTTCACGGTCACATAGGTGGCTTGCTCGATGAACCTCAGCAGGTCAGCACCGTCAAACATCGGCAAACCCTGACCCGGGTCGAAAACGAATTGGATGCCTGCGTCGGCGAATTGCTGTGCGTGCGCGATCATACCTTCGCGTCCGTCGGGCGAGATAATGCCAAGCTTCACGCCTTTTGCGTCGCCAATTTTATTTTGATGCGAATGGTTCATCGCACCGGGGTGAAACGCGGTGATCTGATTGTCATCCATGTCCGTGGTGATGAAGGCCTGCGCGGTGTAACTTTCCGGCACCACGCGGATATGTCGACGTGCGACGCCATGCTTGTCCATCCAGTCGGCGTAGGATTGGAAATCACTGCCCACGGTCGCCATCGGCAACGGATTTTCGCCCAGTAATTTCAGATTGTAAGCAATGTTGCCCGCGCAGCCGCCAAACTCGCGGCGCATCTGCGGCACCAGAAACGACACATTCAGAATGTGCACCTGGTCGGGCAGGATATGATTTTTAAAAC
>JANMQQ010000108.1:0-19532 GCA_031370545.1 Gammaproteobacteria bacterium | reverse complement strand
GCATTGCCGCGTTGACCTGGTTGGCGGGTCTGTCGATGGCCTTGGGTGCATTTCTCGCCGGGCTGTTGTTGGCTGAAACCGAATACCGCCACGAAATCCAAGTGACCATCGAGCCGTTCAAAGGTTTGCTGATGGGCATGTTTTTCATGGGTGTGGGCATGGGCGTGGATGCGCGCACGCTGTTGCACGACCCGCTGTGGATTCCGTTGTCGGTGATGGGGCTGTTTGCGGTAAAGGGTCTGGTCATGATTCCACTGTTCAGGCGATTTGGTTTGTCATGGGGCCAAGCGGTGGAGTCGAGTGCATTGCTTGGGCAAGGCGGTGAATTTGCATTCATCGTGATTGGCATTGCCGTCGTGCAACAGGTGTTGCCGAACGAAACAGGTCAATTTGTGATGCTAGTAGTTGGATTCAGCATGCTGGTTTCACCTGCTGTCGCACGCGTCGGGCGTGATTTTGGACAATGGATCGACCGGCGGGTAGCTGATTCCGTTACAGTCGCACCGCTCGACGTGCCAGAACTTGACGGGCACATCGTCGTCGCCGGATTCGGCCGGGTGGGGCAGGTGCTCGGCCAATTGTTCGATGCACAAAAAATTTCCTACCTCGCGCTCGAACACGACGCAAAGACGGCTGCGGAATTGCATCGACGCGGTTTGCCGGTATTTTTCGGTGACGCGAGTCGACCGGATTTGCTGCGTCAGGTCCGTGTCGACCGCGCCCGCGCCGTGGTTATCACCATGGATCACTACAGCGCGGCACTCAACGCAGTGGGCGCGATTCGGCGCGATTATCCCGAGGTGCGCATTTTCGCGCGTGCACGCGACGAGAAGCACGCGCAGTTGCTGATTCAGGCGGGCGCCAACGAAGTGATTCCGGAGACGCTGGAATCCAGCCTGCAACTGGCGGCATTTGTGCTCGAGGAAATTGGCATGCCGGAAGAAGCCAGCGCCGAATTGATTCAGCGCGAGCGTGAAAAACGCATTGTGTCGTTTCGCGAAGAGTAGCGGCGCGTCAGCGTTGCGATAGCTGCCGATAAATGTCGAGATAGCGATCTGGTTCGCTGATATTGCCCATTTCTTTCATGCCTTCAGGCAACAGCGCTTGCACTTGCAATTGCGGTGTGCGGCCAGCATCGCGCACGATTTCGATTTCCAGATTGACGCCGGAGGGTGTCGACCCGGAAATTGTTCCATGTTCGCGATTGGCAAATTGTACGCTGCCCATTTTTTTCATTGCCTTTACGGCAACGTCGAACATCTGTTCATAATTTTGCTGATCTGCGTTGCTGACACCATCAATGGGAGTGGCAACCGGAGGCGGCGTTGCGCATCCGGCCATCACGAGTAACGTGGCACCTACGAGGCGGCGCATCCAGTAGTCAATAACAAGGTAATGTTTCATTTTTTAATCCCCAGCCTGCGGTCAATAGCATTGGGTCAGAGTATAAGAGGAATGCAGAAGAAAGAAGAGGCGGGCGCACATTTGCAGAATAATTGAAGCAAAACGTACGCCCAACCTCTACGGAATTGTATAGACCACCCGCACGTTGTCATTATCGGTGATTGCGGCGGCTGGAACATAGCCAATCGCATTAGGATTGCGCTCGATATACGACACCACGACGTCGGCATTTTTAGTGCGATATTCATTCTGCACACGATTGGTAATGGTTCGGTTGGACGACTCGGTGGCGGCATCCAGCGGCGACATATCGAGTATCGCGGTGGAAAAACGGCGGCGTTCGCCGCTGTCGAGCGGCAGGTTCAGCACCAAAATACGTTCGCCGGTTGGCCAGCGTGTGATTCGGTCACGGTAGATATTGCTGATGTCGGAGCGGGCTAATATTTTGGAGTTGGCCTTGTTAACAATCACCACGAGCCCGCTGTTTCGAACTACCGGCTTTTTAGCGGGCGGTTCCTGCACCGGTTTACCGGCGCTGATGGATGCAAAATCAACCGGTGCTGAATCCGTATCGGTTGCGGTATCGGCATACCGCGTGATGGTGGTTCTCGCCTCGCGTACCGACGGACTGCTGGCTTGAGGCGGTTCGCTTTCTGTTTCCGGACGCCGACTCGTCGTGTCGATTGATGTTGGTGCGGTGTTGTTTTCCAGTGTCGCGGCGGGCGCGGGCTCACTGATCCGAGGCGGCAGTGTCAACTGCTTTGCATCCGGTGCGATGCCCGCAGAGCGCAATGTTGACTTTTTCGCAGCCGAGCGCTGCGCGTTGCCCAGGGAGCGCGCGCGACTGGATTTTGGAGGTGGCGTCGCGGCAACTTCAGGAGGAACTTCATTCGCGGCATCGACTCCACGGCTACCCGTTTCCGCAGCCGGTGTATCCATGACCGGGAGTTTAATTTCGGGCGGTAGTGATCCCGACTCGCTCGGCACGAATAGCGGTTCGGGTGCTTTGGGAGGCGGAGCCGGTGCTGATGCCACGTTGGTCGGTGGCGGTGTAGTGCCGGGAGGATGAGTAAACAGATTAGTAAAAAAATACCATGCGCTAACCGCCGCCAATGCAACGAGCAGAATTGACACCATACCGCTTCTTGACTTGGGGCGTTGCATTAAAGGGTCAGGTATTGGCGCGTCGGGTGCCGCAGCCGCGTCGCCCTCTTTTGTCGGTGGCAGTGGTTCAATTGCCGACATGTTCATTCACCTAAATAAACCGCAAGCGATGCAATGGTAAGGTGGCCGTCATCCGTGCCATTGCGTTTGGTGCGATGATGCTCGAGTTTAATTACGACATTCTTTTGAATGCGATAGTTCGCAAATAACGAATTGCGCTTCGCGTCGACTTTAGTCGCGAAGGTTGTCGCAGAACCGAGAATGTAGTCGTCAAACACATCGCGTCGGTAGCCAATGGTTGTTGCAGCAGAAATATCGTAACCGAGTTGCGCGTAATAACCCGACTTCTTGTAGTCGGCAGCAGCCTGTGGCTGGTAGCGCGCATTTGCAAACTCAGTTTGAAATGCAACCGGGCCGCGCCGTAATTTGGCGTGCAATCCCGTCGCGAATTGCTTCGTCGTCGGCTGGTTGTCGACATTAAGTGTGTCGGTATAGACGGACGTTCCTATTTCAAATTGCGTGAGCCACGGTAACGTCACCGCAGCACGCAACCCCAGCGATTTTTTATCGTTGTTGTCGCCGTTTGCGCTGCTACCCTGGCCGTTGCCCGCGTACAGATCGTAGTTTAGAAATACGTTTTTGATGGGAACGGCACCGTGCACCAGCGCGCCATCAATCCACTGCGGAAAAATGTTGCGGATATGCAGCGGGCGTTCTTGAGTCACGACAAAAGGCGGGTAGTGATCAATTGACCAAATTCCGGCCGGTGTAAAAAAACGCCCGAATCGCGCGCCGAAGGAGTCGTTGGGTGAATAGTCAACATTCATCGCTTCAAGAAGAATTTGTCCGCTGCAACTTCCCTGGCAATCCGGAGAATCCGGTGTGAATTCCATACGCGGTGCGTCTTCGAATTCAATTTCACTGAAGGTACGCCAGTGTTCGTCGACTTGTTTAGTCAAGATCAGCGAGAAATGGTGAATGCGAAATCCCGGATGACTTCCGACACTCGCGTCGTTGCGAAACTCGACGTCAGCATAGCCCGAGGCTTGAAGCTTGGAATGCAGTTGTTTTTCCAGCTCGAGTGCACTGTCCTGCGCCAGTGCACCTTCTTTTATGGTCTTGGTGATTGATTCAACGAACGCATCGTGACTTTTTTTCAGGGTTTCGGTTTGCTGCTCCAACTGCTGCACACGGCGTTTCAAATCCACTTCTTCATTCGCAACAGGCGCAGCGAAGGCCGGGTGTATGACGACAGCAACCAATACGATCCATTTGCGCATTCAAACCCTCTCCATTCATTTGTGTATCAATTATCGTGAGCAAGTTTGTCTAACACACCAGAACATGATCCGATCTGACAGATCCTTTAAATTGTCAAGCTCGAGTTGTACTCCACATGGTGCGATACACCAGCGATTTGCGCAGTCTGTCAGCGTTAGCTGTATTCAAGCTGAAAATGGGATAACGGGCAATGGCACTACCTTTAAGCGCCGCATTGGTTAGCGCATTGGTTATGAATCGTCGAAATGGGGCGAAGAAAGAAAGGTTGAAACTCCCGAACTAAGCTCATGGTGCGAATAAACATGAGAGATAACACAGGAGAATCAACCATGAAGAAGGCTAACAAAAAAATGCGTTGCTGCAACACATCGGGAGTTTGCGTCGCTGTTTTGCCCAAGGTGCGGAGTGGGAAGCGTTGAGTGACGTGCTGTCGGCGGACGTGCTTTCGCGCGCGGTGGAGGACGAAGTGGGTGCGTATCGGGAGCGGATCTATTCACCGCTCGTAACGCTGTCGATGTTTGTGTCGCAGAATTTGAGCACGGACGGTGCCTGCCAGGACGCCGTGGCACGCGGCCTGTGCCAGCGGGTCTCCGAAGGCCGCGCGGCGTGCAGCGTGAACACCGGACCGTACTGCAAGGCGCGGCAACGGTTGCCGGAGGGACTGGTGTGGCGCTTATTGCGGGCTGTGGGGCAACACCTGACACAGAACAGCCCAGCGCACTGGAACTTTCGTGGACGCGTCGTGAAGATCGTCGACGGCACCACCGTCTCGATGCCGGACACGGTGGCCAACCAAGCGCGCTACCCGCAGAGTGCCGAACAGAAACCCGGCTTGGGTTTTCCGATTGCACGCGTGGTCGCGTTGCTGTCGTTTGGAAGTGGCGTGCTGACCGATGCGGCACTAGGCCCGTACCAAGGAAAAGACACTGGCGAACACGCGCTGTTGCGCGAACTTTTGCCGCGCTTAGCGGCAGGCGAAGTGCTGGTGGGCGACCATTACTACGGCACCTATTTTTTACTGGCGCAGCTCAAAGAGCGCGGTATTGACAGCCTCTTTGGCAAGCACGGCGCACGCAAAAGCGACTTTCGCACCGGTCGGCGTTTGAGGCCCAAAGATCACGTGGTGATCTGGAAAAAACCCAAGCGACCAGCGTGGATGGATGCCGCGACCTACGCCGGGATGCCGAACACTCTGGAGGTGCGGGAAATCAAAGCGCGCGGCCACGTGATGGTCAGTACTCTGACCGATGCTAAACAGGCGAGCAAAGCGGAACTGACTGAGCTCTACACCGGGCGCTGGTCGGTGGAATTGGATTTGCGTTCCATCAAAAGCGTGTTGGGCATGGACCTGCTGCGCTGCAAAACACCCGACATGATCGAAAAGGAAATCGCCGTGTATTTGTTGGGCTACAACCTCATCCGGGCGGTAATGGCGCGTGCGGCAGTGTGTGCCCATCTCGTGCCCCGCCAATTGAGTTTCAAAGGCGCGCTGCAATTGTGGAGTGCGTTTGCCGACGGACTGCGGCGCGCGCCTGCTGCGCTGGGAGTCCTCTTGCGCGAGCATCTGTGGGCGGGCATCACGCGCTTGCGGGTGGGACAGCGCCCCGGGCGACACGAGCCTCGCGCCATCAAGCGGCGACCCAAACCTACCCCGTTGCTACGTGTACCACGGGCCATGGCTCGACAGAAACTGGCAGAGAAATATGCTCGCGCTTGTGCTTAAAAGTAGTGCCATTGGGATATCGGGTAATGTCTGCAGGCAAGAAAGCCCCAACTGCAAGCAGTTGAGGCTTTAGTTAAATGGGGCGGCGACTACTGAATAATACGCAAAATACCGCATGAATACTGGACTTCGTTGATTTTATAAAACGGTGTTACCCCAAAAGTTACCCTACCTAAGGCTGGTGGCTATTGTTTGGCTGCCAGCACCTGCCGCCGCAAGTGCTCGGAATGGTGTCGATGGTTCAAGGTTCCGCCCGTTGCGCCGCTGTAATGTGTAGCATTACACTAGGCGCATGATCAAGACCTTCGCGCACAAGGGACTGGAACGGTTCTTCAAGGACGGCAGCAAGCGCGGAATCAGCGCCAGCCATGCGCCACGCATCCGGCGCATTCTGGACCGGCTGGATGCGGTGCTGGTGCCTGAAGACATGAACATTCCCGGCTTGGGGTATCACGGTCTGATTGGCAACCGCAAAGGGCAGTACAGCGTGTCGGTATCAGGCAACTGGCGCATTACATTCCGCTTCGAGAACGGCGACGCCTACGATGCGAACTTGGAGGATTACCACTGATGAAAACGCTACGCGATCCGAAACGAAAACCTACGCACCCCGGTGAGATACTCCGGGAGGATATATTGCCCGCGTTGAATATGACTCAAGCGGAACTTGCGCGACGCTTGGGCGTGAGCCGGTTGAGCGTGTCCGAACTTCTGCATGAAAAGCGCGCGCTCTCGCCCGATATGGCGATCAGGATCGCCACGCTCACCAACACCACGCCGGAAAGCTGGTTGCGTATGCAGCAAGCGCTGGACCTTTGGGAACTGAAGCAGCAGCCAAAACGCTACCGGCATATTGAGCCTGTCGCGGCGTAACTCGGACCAAAGCACCGCGTGTTGACAGGCGGCGGTTGCCTTGGTAACGGTGGATAAATGCTGGTTGTTGGAGCCCGATTACGACGAAATTGTAGGTCGGGTTAGCGCAGCGTAACCCGACAAACCATGGCCGAGGAGGAATATGCCAACCCCGGACCCGCGCATCGCCATCGTCGACGGGCCGTGCGATGTTGAAGAAACCGGACAGCCCTTCGGCAAACGCTGGCGGCAAGAAGTAATGACGTTAAACGCCAAACACCTGGCCACCTTGCATGCGGGCAAGATGGTGGCTGTCGACGTGCGAAGCGAATACATTCTGTTTCTGCGATTACAGGCCGGAAGCGCGGATGAGTGAACCCGAAAAAAACGCAGAACAAAACGTAGGTCGGGTTAGCGCCAGCGTAACCCGACGCGCCACGGGTGAAACGAGCCAAGACGTTGGGTTACGCGATAAAGCGGCTAACCCAACCTACCAACTTACGGGGCTTGCGGAGGCGGCGAGATGAGCTCCGCCATCAAGATCGCCCAGTGGGTTGAAAAGAAGCCATTGATCCTGATTCGCTTCGACGAAGAGTTATCGGTGTCTTTGCTCAATGCACGGCAAGGATTCGAACACCTGACTATTGTAAAGCCACATGCAGTTTTCCATGATTTCAAACTGCCGACGCTCTGTTTGATGGAAATTCATGAGCACAATGCCACCAAGTGCTACCTGGCCACCGCAACCAGAAAAACCGCCGTCAGTACTTTCGATTCCCGACTGACAATCAAGAAGCTTCGCTCGGTTATTCCATCTTCGCTGCAAGAGATCGAGGGGAGAGTCGCTGACAAGCGATTTCAGCGTCTTCTAAACGAAAAATTATCGAGCACGATTGGTTTCTCTGCTCTCTCACCAAAACTAAGCGCTCACCTCATACACCTGCTGGCAACAGAACCTGAAAATCAAGCTGCGATGGAAGTCGTACTTTCTCAACTACCCAAATTGCGACGTACGCCCCACGTTAACTGGGCTCAAGAAGACGCGATTCATTCCGCCATGGCCGCCTTCGGTATTCGGGCAAATGAAGTGCCGACAGAATTGACATTGAAGCGAGGGGCTTCATCGGGACTTGGTCTGATTGGCTCTCACCTGTATGAAGATAATGTTGTTCGAGCAGATGCGGCTCAATTGCCGGGATTCAATGCTATTGCGCCAGATATGACGGGACGGGCAGTTTTTGAGAAACGGGATGAGCGGCTGGTGATCTATACGGCCAACAAATTGCCTCTTGAAAAAATGCTTGGGGTTGACCTCATCTACGTCAACGAGACCAGAGGTAATATTGTCATGGTTCAGTACAAGATGCTGGAAGAAGCGAAAAGTCAAAACGGAAATAATGACTGGCTCTTCAGACCTAATCAACAATTGCATGATGAAATTGCCAGAATGGCACTCCCCGCATTTCGAGAAAAACCCACAGACTATCGCTTGAGCCGCAGCCCTTTCTTCTTCAAATTTGTAAAACGAAAGGTTGTAGATGACTCGCATCAGTCCTTTTTGATCTCTCTGGATCATCTGAACCAAATTCTGGCTTCACCTGAAGCAAAGGGATCAAGGGGAGGAATCCGCCTGAGCTATGGTGCCCTTGATGGAACCTACTTGCGCGAAGCGGACATAATCAGCCTGATTCGCTCCGGCTATGTCGGCACTCATCGAGCCGAAACACAAGCATTAGCTCCGATTATTTCTGAAGTTGCGAAAGGCAATAAGGCTTTGGTTCTGGCTTGGCAAAGCAAAATCAAAGATGGCGCCAATCCGTGACATTTCTGTGTGCGGTACGTATTTGAATGCGGAGATAATGATAGTCGGGTTAGCTATAGGCGTAACCCGACATTGCATGGGTCGGTGAGGGTGCGTCGGGTTACGCTGCGCTAACCCGACCTATATTTTGTTGTGAAACCGCATGGTCGGTAGGCGTGCCAGCGACGTTGCGGGCAAAAAAAAAGCCCAACCGATAAGGGTTGGGCTTCTTACTATTTGGTGGAGGCGGCGGGAATCGAACCCGCGTCCGCAAATCCTCCGCCTTTGGTTCTACATGCGTAGCCGTGTCTTTACATTTAACCGGCTGCATCCCGACGGGCAGGGAAGACAGACAGCGAGTCCTGTGTGCTTTAGCGAATCAGCTTCGGACAAGCGTCATCGCGATCTTGTGAGAGTCGACCCCTGAAGTCTGCTTTCGCAGACCCTGAACGCACAAGCACGGCTTCAGTCAGAGGCTAGCCGTGATTAAGCGGCTAGAGCGTAGTTGTCGTCGTTGGCAACTATGATTGTTGCAGACTGGATTTACGAGGTGTGTCTGCGCCTCGGCATGCCCCTTAGGTTTTGTAACCCGCGTCGAAACCAGGTCGCCCCCAAAGTGGTACTTAACGTAAGACAGTCTACGGGATGTATCAGTTCCGAGCCATTTTTTCGTAGCGTGCGCCACGCGCACGATATCAACGATGACGCGTTTTCATCACACGTTCTTTGTCGCGCTGCCAGTCGCGATCACGTTCCACTTCACGCTTGTCGTGCAGTTTTTTGCCCTTGGCTAAACCAATTTCCAACTTAGCGCGACTGTTCTTCCAATACATCGCCAGCGGTATCAGCGTGTAGCCTTTGCGTTCGACGGCGCCGATCAGTTTGTCCAGCTCATTGCGATGCAGCAGACATTTACGGCTGCGCGTGGAGTCAGGAAAAATATGCGTGGACACGGTGCCCAACGGCGTAATCAGCGCGCCGATCAAAAATGCTTCGGTGCCTTTAATGATCACGTATGCGTCGCTTAACTGCACGCGCCCGCTGCGCAATGATTTTACTTCCCAGCCCTGCAGCGCAAGGCCCGCTTCGTAGCGCTCCTCGATAAAATATTCGTGGCGGGCTTTTTTGTTGAGCGCAATGGTGCCGCTCTCGGATTCGTGGTCTTTGCTCATGGCGGCGCGATTATAGCCGCGATGAGCCGCAGGAGGTGAAGATGAATTTACTCAAGCGCTATATTAATCTGTAGGCGCAAATCGCGGCGAGGGCGCCGCTCCTACAGGTAGTTAACATGACCACGATTAACAAGAGCGCCTTGTTACCCTACAGCGCCGCACAGATGTACGCGTTGGTAGACGACATCGCGTCGTATCCGCAATTTTTGCCCTGGTGCAAAGACGCCAAAGTGTTCAGCCGCAACGCTGACGAAGTGCATGCACAGATTCACATCGCGCATGGTGCGTTGAACAAGGCGTTTTCTACCACTAATCGCCTGCAACAAAACAAGATTATCGAGATGCGCTTGGCCGATGGGCCGTTTAAACATCTGGAAGGTTTCTGGCGTTTTGACGAACTGGGCGATGCGGGCTGCAAGATTTCGCTCGATCTTGACTTTAAATTTTCCAACAAGCTGATCGAGCTTGCGATCGGTTCCGCATTCAATTATATCGGCAATAGTTTGGTTGATGCGTTTTGTCAGCGCGCCAAGCAGGTGTATGGCTGAAGCGCAAATTGCAGTGGAAGTCGCCTATGCGCGCCCCAACATGCAACGCATTTACGCATTGCACGTGCCCACCGGCACGACCGTACGTGACGCGATTGAGCATTGCGCCGTGTTGCGCGAATTTCCCGAAATAAAACTGGATCAACACAAGGTTGGCATTTTTGGAAAGGTGGTCAAGCTTGACCAGGTGCTGCGTAGCGGCGATCGCGTGGAAATCTACCGGCCATTAATCGCCGATCCAAAACTCGCGCGCAAGCAGCGCGCGGCGCAGGGTTTAAAAATGAAGCAGCGGCGTTAGCGTTTGGAATCCGAGGTAGGGGTAGAACAAGCACTCGTGTCACCCGCCGCCATTTCGATCACAGCAATGCCAGCCGGGTGTTCATATCGAGATCGAACCGCCCATACGGATTCACGTGCTCCCAGATCAGCGGCGTCAGCTTCCCCATTGCCAGTGCCGCTGCGCCAGCACTTTTTGAATCATCAACGTGTTGATGTAGACCATGCAGTTCTGAATCAAATGCAGCGCGAGCATGCGGATCTCGTGATCCTCGCGTCGGTTGCTGACCATCTCGCCGCGACGGGCGAAGAACACAAAGTCAGTGGCCCCGTTCCACTGTTCGACCACGTTCAGCCCCTCGTTGATCTCGCGGCGCAGTTCCTCCGAGTGCAGATACCGGCACAGGAAAATCGTCTTGATGGCTTTGCCTAATTCGGCGAACGCCTTATACGTCGGGTGTTGTACGTTCTTCCTTGTGAAGCGCCGCAGAATGGCCTCCGTTTCGGCCGTACCCAGGCGCAATGCCGTGGTGTACTTGATCATCTGGCCGTACTGTTGACGCACCAGTTCCCAGTCGATCGGCTTGCTCAGGATCAGTTGCAAGTTTGCATACGCATCCGGCCGCCCCGTCTCCGGGCGATACAGCTTTTGTGAGTGGATGGCTTTCAGCCGTGGCAGAAGCTGGAACCCGAGCAACCGGCAGAAGGCGAAAGCCACGGTGCTCCGGCCGTGTGAATCGACATATTGGCGATCAACTTCCATCTCGGTGCAGTGGTGGATGACGCCCTCGATCATCGACGCCACCTCCGATGACGAAGGCGACTTGAGCTGAGAGTGAATGCACAGCGAGTTCCGTTCGACGTGCCAGTAAATCATGATGCCGCGCCCGCCGTAGCGCACATGCCACTGCGTGGTGAGATTCTGGTCCCATGCGCCGAAGTGTTTGGAATCGGATGCGCACGCCGTCGTTCCAGAACCCCAGATTGTTGGATTGCGAGCACGCAGTGTCCCGTCGGCGACGATGGCGATAGCCCTGACGCATTCCATCGACGCTGATGTAACGTCGGCGCACGTAAGCCAGATCCCTGGCCGTTGTGCCGGAATCCAGTCCCGCCATGCGCTGCAATCCGGCATTGGTGCCGATACCATGCAGGTACAGCAGCAGGCGCTGCTGCAACACAGTACGGCCCATGGTTTCGTAGGACGTCGGGCTTTTCAATGCGTCGGTGAAGTTCAGCCGCAGGTCAGTTTCTTTAGGGAAACCCCGATTAAATCCGTTCACATTGAGCTTGTCGAAATGCGCTCCCTGTGAATCAACAGGTTAGCAGCGGCTTCGACAGGCTCAGCCCGAACGAATTTAATCGCTTCCGGACATGGCCCCAGGTTTGGCATAAGTACGTTTTAACATTCGATGCAGACGAGGCACAGCATGGCGCGATACAAACTACACGAGAATCCCACACCTTTTTTATGATCACTTCACTATGAACTCAGACGAACAAGCTATTCGAAAACTTGTTGCTACGTGGCACAGCGCCACCGCAGCGGGTGACGTCGAGTCGGTTCTCCAGCTCATGTCCGAAGATGTTGTGTTTCTCATCGCGGGTCAGTCGCCGATGAAAGGTCGAAGCACATTTTAGAAAGGGCTGCGCAGTTTGCTGGCCTCGCACCGCATTGTGTCCACCGGGGAAGTGCAGGAAGTAGCGGTCTCGGGAAACCTTGCTTATTGCTGGAGCATTCTAAATGTCGAGATCACGTGCCTGGCCGATGGAAGCAAAACAGTTCGCGCTGGTAGTGCAGTATCCATCCTGCGAAAGCAATCCAATGGCGCGTGGCTGGTTGTCCGCGACGCAAATCTGTTGGCGCAAAGTTAGTCCCGTTGGTTGTTCCTTGCATGACCAATATGCCGTGGCTGTTTTTGACGCATGTTCCGAGACCCTGTACCTTCTTGCGGGGAATAATAATTTTGCTTCACTATCTTGGGCGGCTCTGGACCTCCGGAAAATGGAGGAGCCATAGCTATCATTTGGCGACTTCGCAGGAGAAATCGTAACGATGAGATTTCCGAAAGTAATGGGCACGGACGCCGTCATAACATTAAAAACTGGAAAAAAAACACGCGTTATCTTGTTGAACAACGCGGCCACCACTCCACCTTTTGAAAGTACTCTCGATACGGTTTGCGAATTTCTAAAAACCTACGGTGCCTTGCATCGCGGTGCGGGCCCGCACGCGAATATCACCTATCAAAAAGCCGAGCGTGCATTGGGTACGCTCAAAAAATTTCTGAATACCAGTGACGATCACGCCTTGTTGTTCACGCATAACACCAGCGCGGCGATTAATTTTCTGATCCGGCTACTGCGGTTGGATAAAGACGATGTCATTCTCACGTCAACGATTGAACATACCTCCAATAATTTACCGTGGGTTTATAACAGCCCGAGTCAAACGGTCTACGTAAAGTCGACCGTCGATGGCGCGTTGGACTATGACGATCTTGAAGCCAAGGTGAAAGAGCACGGCAAACATCTGAAGCTGATCGCCCTGACCGGGGCCTCCAACTTGACAGGTTATATTCCGGACATCGCGCGAGTTTCAAAACTCGCGCACGCGCATGGCGCCTTGTTATTTGTTGATGCCGCGCAATACGCACCGCATCGGCCGATTGATATGCAAGGTGACGGCATTGATGCGCTGGCCTTTTCTGCGCACAAGGTATACGCCCCGTTTGGTTTGGGTGTGCTTGCGGTGCCACGACATATTTTGGATACCGCGCCGGTCGATCCAGGTGGCGGGTCCATCGACATGATCAGCGCCAATGGTGTGGTGTGGGCACCGCCCGTGACCCGCCACCAGACTGGCACCTGGAATGTGACCGGCATTATTGCTGCGGCCGCGAGTTGTCAGACGCTGATGGACACCGGCTGGGATGCGATTATCAATCACGAAAGGGAATTAGTAGCGTACGCCGCGCATCAACTCGACACGGTGCCAAGTATTCGGCTGTATGTCCGCCCGGATGTTTATGTTCGCCAGGACCGCATTGGCACTTTCACTTTTAACCTGGCGGGATACCACCACGCGCTGGTCTCGGCGATTCTGGAAAACGAATACGGCATCGAGACGCGCGCCGGAACCATCTGCAATCACCGTTTGGTGCACGGTTGGTCGGACATCGACGACGCGACGCAAAAGGACATTGAGTCGCGCATCGAGCAAGGCGACCGACTGGCTTCTTACGGAATCGTCCGGGCGAGCATTTGCATCCACAACACCAAGGACGATATTGATGTGCTGGTTGCCGCGCTCAAGTCCATCGTCGCGTATGGCCCGCAGCTGCGCTACAAGCCGGTGCCAATCGAGGAGATCTATGTTTGTGACGAACCGGAAGGGGCGCTGGAGCATGCTCCAGGGGTTGCCTAGCCGCAGTCCGCGTCGAGTCTTGACTGAATGCAACCGGATCAGCTTTACTGCGAAGCACGGCCACGATGTATGGCCTTAAAGCGGGGTAGCACTAAAAAATGGGCTCGTCTTTACAATTTCATCGCAAGCTATGGGAGGAACGGGAATGATAAGCAAGTCTTGGCAATCCAAAGCAGCAACCGCGTTGTTTTTAAGTGGAATTGCGTTCGGTGTCGGTGCCTATACCTATCTTTCGATTTTGCCGGAAGACGCGTTACGCATCGTGCCGAACAAGCACCTGCCGGGCACGTTGCATATTCTGCCAGCCACACTGGAAACCACGCAGTGGGGTTGGTTCAATAACGCGCAGCCACCGGTGATGTACATTCAGTCCGGCGATACGGTGATCATGGAAACCATGATGCACGCGCACAATCAGCTGGTGCCGGGCGTGACAGTTGAAACCCTGAAAAAACTTCGTACCGATTGGCCGGGGCGCGGACCCATGACGCTCACGGGCCCGATCTATGTCGACGGCGCGGAGCCGGGCGACGTTTTGAAAGTGCACATCAACAAAATTGAGCCGCGTGCCTATGGCGCAAACTTCAATCTGGCAGGATTTCTCGGCGCATTTCCGAGCCTGTTTCCCGAAGGCCAGGTGAAGTATTTCTATCTTGATTGGGACCGCAAGGTCGCGGATTTCGGGCAAGGCATCGAAATTCCGTTGCGTCCTTTTCCGGGTACGCTGGGCGTCGCGCGTGCCGAGCCCGGTCAATACAACGCGGTGCCGCCGGGACCGTTTGCGGGGAATCTAGACAACCGCGACCTAGTGGAAGGCACCACGTTGTACGTGCCGGTGTTCGTGAAAGGTGCCTTGTTGTGGTCAGGTGATTCGCACGCGGCGCAGGGCAACGGCGAGGTGAATCTCACCGCCATCGAAACCGCGTTCAAAGAGTTGAACATCACCGTTGAAGTTGTGAAGGGATCGCATCTTGACTGGCCGCTGATTGAAACGCCGAACGACTGGATTACCATGGGTTTCGACACCAATCTTAACGTGGCTTTGGTTAACGCCAAAGCTGAAACAACCAAATTGCTTGCTCAGCAACGTGGCCTCACGCTAGCTCAAGCCGAGCACTTGATGCTGCGCGTTTCGGATTGCCGCATTACCCAAATTGTCGATGGCAAGAAAGGTGTGCATTGCATGAATCCCATCGGCAATGTCGGCGCATTGTCAGAAGTCCGGCCCAACGCAGAAACTCCTCACTATCTTGTGACGGTGTCACATCAGAGCGATTTGAACGCGGCGATGAACGAAGCCAGCCTCGCGATGATCGAGCGTCTGCAAACCGCGAAGGGCTTAAGCCGACTGGATGCCTATTCAATTGCCAGCATCGCGATGGATTGCCGACTCGATATCACTCGCAGCCCGACGGGTGTGCATTGTGTGGTGCCAAAGAGCCTGTGGGTGAATTAATAAGGTAGGCAGCGATGTTGCCGAACGGCGCGCACTGACAGAGATTGCAACATGGTCGGTGCGCGCCAACGCTTTAAAAAAATTTTGACAGGTTGTCTGGCGTTGTTGTCAATACTAGGCACGGCTTCGGCATTTGCGGCCACGCTCCAGGTCGTGACTACAACTTCAGATTTAAAAAGTATCACGGAAGCAGTAGGTGGTACCCACGTTGCCGTGACCAGTCTCGCCTCGCCTCTTACCAATGCCGAAACGTTTCAATCTCACCCGCAAGACGTGCAAAAATTGCGTGCCGCTGCTTTGGTAGTGCGCGTCGGGCTCGATTACGATGTTTGGCTGGATGGCCTGCTGAAAAAAATTGATCGACCCGAACTGATGCGCGGCGGCAACGCTTACGTGGATGCGTCTTATGGCGTTGCGTTACTCGATATCCGCGTTGCGAGCCTGGATGCAAGTAGCGGTCATGGGCACGGCGCAGGCAATCCGCATTACTGGCTTGATCCGCACAATGCTGAACTCATCAGTGCCAACATCGTGAACGGCTTGAGTCGAGTTGACCCTGATAACGCGGCGACTTATAGCGCGAATCACGAACGTTTCGTCAGTCGCCTGCATGCGCAGGAACAGGTTTGGGAAAAACAACTGGCTCCGTTTGTCGGTCGGGCGGTGTTGGCGTATCACGACCATTGGGCCTATTTTGCCCGGCGCTTCCGGCTCAATATTATCGCCCTGATTGAACCCAAGCCCGGGATTCCACCCAGCCCGGCACGCCTGTCTACACTGATCAAAGAAATGCAGCACGCGGGCGTGCGGATCATCATCATGCAGCCCTTCGACCCCGAGCCCATGCCGAAATTGTTGGCGCAAAAAACCGGTGCGAACATCGTGGTGCTCGCGGCGTCGGTGGGCGCGCTGCCGCAAGCCACGGATTACTTTTCGATGCTGCAATTCAATGTGGATGCGTTGGTTGCCGCGAACCAGAAAATCCAATGAGCACTTCAGCGGACCTGCTGCAATTACTGGGCGTGCCGTTTTTGATTGCGCTGGCGCTCACCGGTATTCACACCTATCTGGGTCTGCACGTACTGGCGCGCAAAATTGTATTTGTCGACCTGGCACTGGCGCAGATTGCCGCACTCGGTGCGACGGTCGCGTTCATGCTGGGTTATCCACCCCAGACCACGGCGTCGTACGCGTATTCGCTGGCTTTTACGCTCGCAGGCGCGGTGTTGTTGAGCTTCAGCCGCCGCTGGACGGATGGAAAAATCTCGCAGGAAACTGTTGTCGGGGTGATCTATGTGGTCTCCGCTGGAGCTGCATTATTGTTAGTCGACCAGGCACCTTTGGGTGCCGAGCATCTCAAGCAATTGTTGATCGGTAGCATCCTCACCGCAACGCCGGGTGATCTCATCCGGTTGACCGGATTGTATGCATTGATCGGCGCCGCGCATTGGATTTTCCGCCGCCCATTGCTGCGCATCAGTTTCGAACCTGCCGCTGCATCGGACTCCGCTCTAAAAGTCTGGTCGTGGGATTTCGTGTTTTACGCGCTGTTCGGAATCGTGGTGACCAGTTCAGTCGCGGTCGGTGGCGTGTTGCTGGTCTTTTCATTTTTAATTATTCCAGCAGCCATCGGGATGTTGTATTCGGGCCAGCTTCGAACCGCCCTGATCATTGGCTGGAGCGCGGGTGGAATCGCCAGCGCCGTGGGATTGGGAGCGTCCTACGCACTGGATTTGCCGACCGGCGCGGCGATGGTGTGTGTGTTTGGATTGACGCTGGCGCTATTCGCCGCGTTGAAACCTTTTCTGTTTACCAGCCGCTTGAGTAGAGTAAATACCTGGCACCGCCTGAGTTTCTATGGCGCACGCGCCGGGCTGGTCCTGGTGTTTGCTTCGGCGCTGTGGCTGGTGGTGAATCCGCATGCTGACAATCCAGTGCTGGACTTGCTAGAGCGGGCAGAGCCGGATCTGCGCGCTGCGTTTCTGAAGGCTACTGAAATGGACCTGCTGAACCAATCGCGCTTATCTGAAATCAATGCGCAGCGCGAGGCGTCTCGCTTGGGCGACAAGGAACGTAATAGCCGCTGGCAGGGCACGGCCTTGTCCGACACTGAGCTGAGAAAAATATCGTCCTACACCCAATCGTTTTTGGAGATGAAAAAAGGCGAGCAGGTGGTGCAGCGCGCCATGCGTGATAAGGCAAGAGAGCGCCAGCGCTGGGTGCTGGGAGTGCCGGCGCTGGCGATCTGTCTGGCGGTGTGGTTATGGTTGCGCCCTGCCTCAGGTACGGAGTCGCAGCGATTCACTTGATGACCGCACCCTTCTGAATACCTTTCTGAATACCTTTTACTTTTGTAAGAGCCTGTTCAAGATCTCATTGGAGGGCGCATTGCGGCGTTAAAATCGAACTCAAAATACACACATACTCCGTGTATGCTCCGTTTTTGAGTTCGATTTTGCCTTGCACTGCATCCCTCCAATGAGATCTTGAACAGGCTCTAAGCAGATAGGCAGTAGCGTGCGCTGTGCGCACGAAGGACCCGCACAGACGATGCAGCGCCTGTGACAACCCACACTCATTTCCCTTCCATCACCTTCATGGTACCCCACAGCCATTTCGTGCGCCCGCTCCCTTTTCTAAAGGAGATCCCGCTCCCTGAGAAGGGTGCCGAGGCATAATTTACTTTGGTAAGCCAATAGGCAGTAGTATCACCGGTCTGCGCGGAGGACGTAGGGGCGATCACAAAAGTAACAGGATCTAAGCACTCAACAGGAAGTAGCAGGCCGTGACAGAATATCTCTTAGAAGGAAAAAGCCTGGAGTGGCTTTTGGAATCCGCTACCGATGCGATGATCATCATCGACCAGGAAGGCCGGATCATCCTTGCCAATCCCACCGTCGAACAGCTCTTCGGTTACCCGCGCCAGGAACTGATCGGAAAATCGTTGGAGATTCTGCTCCCGAAACGTTTTCGGCAAGCGCACCACGTCCAGCGTACTGGGTATTTTGCCCAGCCGCATGTGCGTGCCATGGGTGCAGGGATGGAGCTTCTCGGCTTGCGCCAGGACGGCAAAGAGTTCCCCGTGGATGTAAGCCTTTCCCCGCTTAAAACCGGGCAGGGGCTGCTGGTGATGGCGACGATCCATGACATCACGCGCCGCAAGCAGGCCGAAGAGGCGCTGCGCGAGAGCGAAGCGCGCATGCGGGCGATCTTCGATACCGCCGTGGACGGCATCGTCACCATCGACCCACGCGGCACCATTGAACGTTTCAACCCGGCCGCCGAGCGCATGTTCGGCTACACCGAATCCGAAGTCACTGGCAAGAATGTTTCCATGCTGATGCCCTCGCCCTACCACGAGGCGCACGATGGTTATCTTGCCAACTACCTACAGACCGGCGAGAAAAAAATCATCGGTATCGGCCGCGAAGTAGTGGGGCTGCGCAAGGACCGCACCACCTTTCCCATGGATTTAGCCGTGGGCGAAACGCGCCAGGGCACGCACCGCATGTTCACCGGAACCGTGCGTGACATCAGCGAGCGTAAACGGGCGGAGGAGCAGCGCGACCGTTTGCTGCGGGAGCTGGAGAGCGCCAACGAGGAACTCAAGCATTTCGGTTATGTGGTATCGCACGACCTCAAGGCCCCGTTACGCGCCATCGGCTCATTGGCGGCTTGGCTTTCCACAGATTACGCAGACAAGTTCGACGACGAAGGCAAGGAGCACATGCGTCTCCTGATCAGCCGGGTGCACCGCATGGACGGACTGATCGACGGCATTTTGCAATATTCGCGGGTGGGCCGGGTGAAAGAAACCATCGTCGCGGTGGAGCTCAATGGGCTGGTGCGGGAAGTGATCGACCTGCTTGCCCCGCCCGAAAATATTGCAGTCAGTGTTGAGAATTCCTTACCGGCCGTCATGGCCGAGCCAACCCGCATCCAGCAGGTGTTCCAGAATCTGCTCTCCAACGCGATCAAATATATGGACAAACCCGCAGGTGAAATTCGTATCGCCTGTGCCGCTGAAGGCGAGCAGTGGAAATTCAGCATCACCGACAACGGCCCGGGTATTGACAAGCAACATTTTGAAAAAATCTTCCAGTTGTTCCAGACGCTCGCCCCGCGCGACCGGGTGGAAAGCACCGGCGTGGGTTTGGCGCTGGTAAAGAAAATCGTGGAAATGTATGACGGGCGCGTCTGGCTCGAATCCACGCTCGGCCGGGGAAGCACATTTTTTTTCACCCTGCCGCGCACGGCTGCAACCGCTAGCCCAATCAAAGGAAATAAGTAACTATTCAGCAAAAAATTCTTGACAAGGTTTTTGCGCGAATTTTGAAATTACACGTCATGCATCGGCGCCTCTATTTTAGTTGCCTTTGAACGTACTGAGTGTGGGTCTGCGCGGTTTGTGTTTGCCGGGTGTAGCGC
>JANMQQ010000021.1:0-3723 GCA_031370545.1 Gammaproteobacteria bacterium | reverse complement strand
GGGGATGCCGTTGCTGGGGTTGAAGGGGTTGTTGTTGACGGGTGCGGCGCTGGATGTGGCGTTGGGCATTGTGTTGCTCTGGTGGTTTCGTGAGCAGTTGGCGCCGCATTGGGCGACGGCCGCCACGGCGTTGGGCGCGGGCATGCTGGCGTTTACGCTCGCCGCCGGACCGATGGATTTGTCAAGATTGAGCTCGGGGGTGTTTCGCTCTGGAATTATCCATCCTGCCAATTACGTTAATTTGTTCCACCAAGATGGCAAGACCGCGTCGATTGACCTGATTGAATCCGAAAACACCGCGACGACGCGCGGCGTCAGCATCATGACCAACGGCAAACCCGACGCCATGCTTAATATGGTGAGCTCCGGCACCCCCAACGCTGACGAAAGCACCATGACCCTCGCCGGTGCGTTGCCGTTTGCGTTGCATCCCACCGCCATGCGCGCGGCGGTCATCGGCATGGGGTCAGGTTTGAGTACCCACACCTTGTTGTCCGCCGACCAGTTGAGCAGCGTTGATACCATTGAGATCGAACCCGCCGTGCTTGACGCGGCGAAGGGCTTTCGCCCACGCGTGGAACTCGCCTACAGCAGCCCGCAAAGTCATTTTCACATCGACGACGCGAAGAGCTTTTTCTCCACCTACAACCAGCACTACGACATCATTATGTCGGAGCCGTCCAATCCGTGGGTCAGCGGTGTCGCCACATTGTTTTCGGAAGAATTTTATTCCCTGGCCAAACGCCATCTCGCACCGCAAGGCGTGCTGGTGCAGTGGCTGCAAACTTACGAGATGAACGAAGAGCTGGTCGCATCGGTGCTTAAAGCCTTGGCGCGCCAGTTTGATCACTACGTCATCTACGCCGCCAATTTCACCGACATGATCATCGTGGCGCGCGCCGACGGGCCGCTGCCGATCCCGACCGCAATCAATCAACGCGGGCTGCACACGGCACTGGCGCGCATCGGTATTCGCACCATGCAAGACCTGGAACTGCACCGCATCGGTGATGAGCGCTCGTTCGGGCCACTCATCGCTTCCTACGCCATCGGTGCGAACTCGGATTATTTTCCGGTGCTCGATCTGGGTTCCACGCGCGCGCGCTTTCGGCGTGAAAGCGCAAACAGTTTCATCATGCTGCGCAATGCGGGTGTGCCCGCGCTGGAAATGCTAAGCGCGCCCGCACTGAACACACCACCGAGTGCGGCGAGCCCCAACCCCTACTATGATCGGAGTCAGTACACGCGCCTTGCGGTGCAACTGCTTGACTATTTCACCCACGATGGCGACGAAGCCCTGCCCGGACTTGCGATACCGCTGGCAAACAACGCGCGTTTTTTTCAAGGCACGCTGATCGAGTGCCGCATTGATCCGGCGACCGAGAATTGGCTGCACAACACTTCGGTCGTGGTGAATCTGATGATCCCGCAACTGACGCGCGAGGAAATGTCACAGGTGTGGCAACGTATCGGTGCGGCACCTTGCTTTGGCGCGCTCAGTCCGCAGCAACGCAGTTGGATCGGACTCTGGTCTGCGGTCACACGCCGCGACGCCGCTGGCATGCTGCAACAAGCAACCGCCATGCTGCCCGATGCGCTGGCGACCGTCGGCCCGATGCATACCGAGTACATCTTGATGTGTGCCTTGTTGGGTGCCGCGGTGCAGAACGACCATGCCACCGCACAACAGTTGTGGACACGCTACGCGCCAGGGCTTTACCAATCTTATCAACCCATTCTGGCTGCGCGATTGCTGGCCGCACACGCCTATGCCGGCGCACCGATTCCTTATTTGACGCGTTGAGTTTGACCGACGCGACGGTGGCTCGGTGCCCGCCTCCATGAGTAGAATCGCAACACTCGTGCAACCACCCAGGACTGATCGACCACATGGACTCTTCCGGCGATACATTTAGCGCGTTTATCCAGGAGCAATTGTCGCGGCTCTCGTCACCCAGCGTCAGCATGCAGCTGGGTGTGCTGGTGCTGGCGGCTACGGTTGCCTGGCTGACACATCGCCAGCTGCGTGACTATTTTGATCGCACGCCGCCTGCCACTCGGTCGCTGCTGCGTCAGATGCTGGCGCACGCCGCACAAATTCTTGTGTTTCCGCTGACTATGCTGGTGGGCGTGTTGATCGGTCGCGGCATCCTGACTCAGACGCACTGGAAGGTAGCGGTGCTCAACATGGCGCTGCCCTTGCTGTTATCGCTCGCAGCAATCCGGGCGCTGGTGTATCTGCTGCAAATTGCCTTTGGCCCCGGTCGCGGCCTGAAAACCTGGGAAAACGTGATTGGCACTGTGATTTGGGCACTGGTCGCATTGCATCTGGTTGGCTGGCTACCCGAGCTTTTGACGTGGATGGATGAGGTCGCATTCACCGTCGGCAAGGCGCAGATCTCGGTGTTGACATTATGCAAGCTGGCGGCGTCGGTGGCACTGTGGCTGCTGCTGGCATTGTGGATCGCGCGCGTGATTGAAAGCCGCTTGCATCAATCGCTGCAACTGGATCCAAGTACGCGACTCAGCGTGGCAAAGTTCAGCAAATTTTTGCTATTGACGCTCGCGATGTTCATCGCACTCAACTCGGTGGGCATCGACCTCACTGCCCTGACGGTGTTCGGCGGTGCCTTGGGCGTGGGGCTGGGCTTTGGCTTGCAGCGTGTCGCCAGCAACTTGATCAGCGGTTTTATCCTGGTATTTGAGCGCTCCATTCGCCCCGGTGACGTCATCACGGTTGGCAAGAGTTTTGGACAAGTCAGGGAATTGCGCGCACGTTACGTCGTGGTGCGCAGCCGCGACGGCATGGAAGTGCTCATCCCCAACGAAAATTTAATCACTTCGGAAGTCATCAACTGGACGTACAGCGACCGCAATGTGTGCATCAAGGTGCCGGTGCAAATCAGCTATCGCGACCAGCCGGAGCTTGCGATGCGCGTCATGCTCGACGTCGCGCGCACCAATCCTCGCATACTCGCCGAGCCCGCGCCCAGTTGCCTGCTGACCGCGTTTGGCGAAAAAGGCATCGACCTGGAACTTCAAGCCTGGATCAACGATCCGGAAGAAGGCATCGGCAATGTCAACTCGGAAATTCTGTTAGCGGTGTGGCATGCCTTCAAACAGCACCGCATCAACTTCCCTTCCTCGCAACGCGAGATGGCGGTCACGACCATGCCGCCAAGCGAATGATCGAGACTCCCCTGCGATGACCACACCCCGCCTGTTGTTCCTAATTTTCGCCTTTTCAGGTTTATCGGGCCTGATCTACGAATCCATCTGGACGCATTATTTAAAGCTGTTTCTGGGTCATGCGGCGTATGCGCAAACTCTGGTGCTGGCGATTTTCATGGGCGGCATGGCCGTGGGGTCGTGGTGGTGTGGCGCACGCTCGGGGCGCTGGAAGAATCTGCTGCGTGGTTATGCCATGGTGGAAGGCATCATCGGTGTGACGGCGCTTGTGTTTCATCCGCTGTTTGATGGCTATGTGCAGTGGGCTTACACCACCTTGTTGCCGGCCATCGGTAATCCGCTGGGGGTCACGGTGTTCAAGTGGGTCAGTGCGGCGCTGTTGATTCTGCCGCAGTCGATTCTGTTGGGCATGACCTTTCCGTTGTTGAGCGGGGCGTTGATTCGTCGTTATCCGAAGCGTCCGGGAGCGACGGTGGCGATGCTTTATTTTAGTAACAGCATCGGTGCGGCGGTCGGGGTGCTGGTGAGTGGTTT
>JANMQQ010000474.1:0-3021 GCA_031370545.1 Gammaproteobacteria bacterium | reverse complement strand
ATACTATCCAGCGGGCCTTCGATTTACCCTTCATATAAAATATTGGCGTCTCCTGTATTGCCTCCTCGCGTGATAATTTATTTTCCTATTGTCAAACAGGTAAGCTGTTCTGCGCCTGTTTTTAAAAATGATTGCAGTGGTTCAAAGCAATTGGATCGGGATAAAACTTACGCGTTGCGCTGTATTTAACAAGTGTGGAAAAAGCCCAGCCCAGCACAAAAATGCTTGGCTGGGTTTTAGCGCACTGAACATTTTCGCATTTCTGTCCCCGCAGGCATCAATAGCGTTCGAGTACCTGATGACTGACAAAGATTCCGCGACGGATGGATTCAATATTAAAATTTCTTTACGCATCTAGCGTGACAGGCGGGAGACTTAACCATAGTCGCCCGCCAATACCTTCGGTGCGCGGTCTACTTGGTAGAGCACCGCAATCAATCCCAAGGTCGCGGCCAGCATGAAATGCGGGCCGAATAACCAGAACACCACCGGCACAATAAAATAGAACGCACGCATGCCGATGCTGTAGTACTTGCCTGCGCGGTTTAAGTGCTCAGCGACATGTTGTGGAGAAATGGATTTATGATTCAGCGATAGCGGTACGTTAATCAAATAGCCGACGTGGTTGTAAACGCGAATCGCCAGGCTGAAGCTGAAAAAAACCACGAATAAATCCAACAGCAGCAAAAGCAGTTTGGTAATGAAAATCTCCGGCGCCTTGGCGCCAAACGTGTTGAGCGCATGCCAGGTGGAGCCAAAATTGTTGGCCTGTGCGCTTAATGTCACGACCCCGATGATCAGCAGCACCGCCGTGGAAGCAAGGAAGGTCGCTGCCATGGTGGAATTGCGCAGCGTCTGCACCGAGATCACATCAGGCTTGCCGCTGGCCATCATGGTCTCAACCCAAGCAGTGCGCGCGATGCGATTAATCGCCTGCACCGTATAGGTGGGATCCTTTTTTACCTTGCGACGAATCCACAAATGATAGAACGCAAGTAGCAACGCACTGACAGCAAAGCTGCCCACGTCGTTAAATGCGTCATGATTCCAAATGGTCAGTATCGGATTTTCAGTCACAACCCTACTCCGTCAATCTCAAGGTGAAGTTGAGCTCGTGTGCTTCAACTATCCTATTATCAGGGCAATGATAGTGCATGGAGTTCGGGGATTTAAATTATTCTGATGACAAATTAATTGTCGTATTGTGAGAGTGTCGCACCGTGACAGCCTATTTCGCTATTGATGTGGCTCGATGATGTGGACAAATCGGTGCGCAGGTTGGTCGATGTAACGTAGCGTGCGCCATGCGCACGCTACGTTTAACCGAAGGTAGGACGATGACAATACTTAAACAGTTGGGTATCGAATCAAGCAATTCGGGAGTCTGCTTTGGCCCGGGAAAATGGGGTGCAGCGAAAGGCCGTGCAAAACTGGAGTCACAAAATCCTGGCACCTCAGAAATATTGGCAACGGTAACTTTAGCGAGCCCGAATGACTACGACCAAGTGATAGCAGCAGCACACGCCGCATTTATGTCGTGGCGCGCGGTGCCCGCCCCTCGGCGCGGTGAAATCATTCGCCAGATCGGTGATGCGTTGCGTGGGCACAAAGAAGCGCTCGGTAGTTTGGTGTCGATTGAGATGGGCAAGATCAAGCAGGAAGGTTTGGGCGAAGTGCAGGAGATGATCGACATGGCCGATTTCGCGGTCGGTCAGTCGCGCATGCTGTATGGCAACACCATGCACTCGGAGCGCCCGCAACATCGCATGTATGAGCAGTGGCACCCGCTGGGTGTGGTGGGCGTGATCACCGCGTTTAATTTTCCGGTGGCGGTGTGGGCGTGGAATGCGTTTCTCGCCGCGATTTGCGGCAACACGGTGGTGTGGAAGCCGTCGTCTAAGGTGCCGTTGTGTGCGATTGCGATGATGCATATTTGCAATCGCGTGCTGACGGCGAATAAGTTGCCGGCGATTTTCACGTTGGTCATCAGTGACGACGTGGCACTCAAAGACCAGTTTCTCGCTGATGTTCGCGTGCCGCTGATTTCATTTACCGGATCGAGTCGCGTGGGCCATCACGTCGCTGCAACAGTTGCGAAGCGCTTGGGACGCACGTTGCTCGAGCTGGGTGGTAACAACGCGGTGATCGTCGATCAAAGTGCTGATCTTGACATCGCGGTGCCTGCGATCATGTTCGGCGCAGTCGGTACCGCAGGACAACGTTGCACATCCACGCGCCGTTTGATCGTGCACGCAAAAGTGTATGACGAGCTGCTGCGTCGTTTGACGCACGCCTATGCGCAAGTGCGCAGCGGAAATCCGCTTAAAAAAAATGTCTTGATGGGGCCTTTGATCGACACCCGCGCGGTTGAGAATTTTAAAAGCGCGGTGCAGCGCGCGCAGCAGTTGGGCGGAAAACTGCTTGCAGGTGGAAAGGCAGGCGCAGGTCGTGGCCATTTTGTGCAACCCACCATCATCGCTGCGCAACCGGAATGGGACGTGGTGCAACAGGAAACCTTTGCGCCGATTTTGTATGTGATGTCGTTCAAGACGCTGGACGAAGCGATCATGATAAACAACGCAGTACCACAAGGCTTGTCGTCGTCGATTTTCACCAATGACGTGCGTCATGCCGAGCAGTTTCTGGCAGCAACCGGCAGCGACTGCGGCATCGCAAATGTCAATATCGGCACATCGGGGGCCGAAATTGGTGGCGCCTTTGGCGGCGAAAAGGAAACTGGCGGTGGCCGTGAGGCCGGTTCGGATGCGTGGAAAGCGTATATGCGGCGCCAGACCAACACGATTAATTGGGGACGCGAGCTATCATTGGCGCAGGGTATTAAATTCCAGGTCGAACGCGGATGACGATCCATCTCATCATTATCATGGCGATGGCCGCCCTGACATTACTCAGTGCGACGCTGGCGCACGCCCAGGAGTCATGTGTCACGCCGGGGCGCTATTACAACCCCGGGGCACAACAGAGCGTGTCGATTGAAGAAACGTTGCGGCGCGCTGCAAA
>JANMQQ010000472.1:0-9122 GCA_031370545.1 Gammaproteobacteria bacterium | reverse complement strand
CAAGCTTACGATGCGCGGCTCGATGAGCTGTTGATTCGCTATCTCGAACGCTATCAATTTCTTGGCGTCATTCCAAATGTCAACATCGCGCTCTCGCAGTGGTTGCAGGGCAAGTGGCCGCTGGTGTTGCGCGAGCATGTGCCGGTGCCTGCCGAGGTGCTGGATTTGCAGGCTCGCGGCCTACGCCCCGTAACCTTGATTTGTGATGTGGAGCGCGCGCGTCAGCCGGTGCTGAGCAAGCCCGACGCGCTGGCGTTCATGACGCATGACCTGGAACACGCTTACAAATTTTTTCATGCGCCGCGCTTGCATGCGTTGCAGCGGGGGTTTTTCGCTGCGCTGTTGGATGCACAGCAGCGTGATGTGTTTAAGCGTTATGCATGCGATGTAGAATTTCGCACCCGCTTCGACTACTTGATCAGCGATATGAATACGCATCCGGTGCATAGCCTGCAATATCTGCGCGCGATCTTGGTCGAGTTTCATTTGCGCATCGAGCACGCGGGTGTCGCTGACGTGTTGTCGCCGGACGCCAAAAGCGATGTGGCGGAGACGTTAAGCAAGCTGGAGTTAGGCGCTGATGCGAACGACGTGTTAGCCAGGTTGAGCGTTGGCGCGTTGGGCTCGGCAGATGCACAACGGGTTGAGCAGGCACTTTTGGAAAATGACAGGTCGTTCGTAGCTGGAGGAGTACTGACATGATGCGTTTATTTTGGATGATGCTTACCGCGCTATACGCAACGTCGTTACACGCTGCAATGCCGCCGCCCAAAGTTGAAAAGATCACCGAACGTGTTTACGCGCTGCTCGGCCCAGAGGGCTTGCCCGATAAAAAAAACCAGGGCTACATGGTCAACAGCACCGTGATCATCGGCGAACACGGCGTAATTCTGATCGACACCGGCTTCAATGATGAAATCGGCAAACATATCTCACAGGCTATCGCCAAGCTCACGTCCAAACCGGTCACGCATATTATCAACACCCACCACCATGGCGATCACACACTGGGCAACAGCGCGTTTCCCGGTGCTCAGGTGCTCAGCTCGAAAAAATGTAAAGAACTGCTCTTGAGTGTCGGTTATGAATGGCTCGACATCATTCAAAATGTTCTTGAGCGCAAATTCCCCGATACCAAGCTGGTTCCGGCCAGCGTTACATTTGCCGACGGCAGCAGCACTGAGCGCGTGATTGACGGCGTAAAACTACGTTTTATTGTTCCGCAGGGCTCGCACACGCCCGGCGACATGATGATTCTTCTGCCTGATGAAAAAATCCTGATTGCGGGTGACATTCTGGTACAACACATGGCACCGAGCTTCCGTGATGCGCATGTCAAGCACTGGATCGCCACGCTTGATGAGGTTGCGGCGATGGATGTCAAAATTATCGTGCCGGGACACGGGCCGCTGATGTTGCCAAAACAAGTGCCGGAGATGCGCGCACGCATGACCAAGCTCTACGCAGCGGTGGAAGCAGGTTATAAGAAGGGGCTCACCGACGCTGAGATTCGTAACACGCTCGACCTCACTGAGTGGCGCAGCATGGTGAGTTTTGATGAGCTGATGGGTATGGCGATCAGCCGCACATTTCTTGAAATCGAACAGGAGAATTTTTGATGGGCTGTCGTCCTGGCTGCGGTGCGTGTTGCATCGCGCCGTCAATCTCGTCGTTCGTCCCCGGCATGCCGAATGGCAAGCCGGCGGGTGTGCGTTGCATACAGTTGAGCGAAGATTTTCTCTGTCGGTTGTTCGGCTCAACGGAGCGCCCGGCAGTATGCGGTGGATTTCGCGCCGCACCCGACACCTGTGGCGCAACGCGTGACGAAGGCATGGCGATTCTGGCGCGGTTGGAATTATCTACACTGCTAGTGCTGAAGGGTGAAGAGAACGCAGGAGCGTATCCTACGCACAGCCGAGCTCTCATTTAACGCAGGCTCGCTATTACCGCGCGGAGCGCCGTTTCATTTTGTTCGATGTTGGCAGTCAGTTGAAATTGCACGCGGGCGCGATGCAGATTTTGGTCGGGCGTTTCGGTTTTGAAATACACATCACCTTCCAGATGGTCGGTCAGGAAGCGCAGTCCCAGTTCGAACGGCAGCAGGCGGATCGCGTCGTACATGAAGTCAAAATCTGGCGCGCTTAAAAATGCGCGGGCGGCGTCGACGTAGCCGCGCAGAATCGCGGTGCAAAACTCCAGATCAAATTGCGTTGCCTGCGGGTCGCGCGTGGATTCGCCGCCACGGTTGCAGCACGAGCGCAGGCAGTCGCCAAGGTCGTAATGAATCAAGCCGGGTTGCACGGTGTCGAGGTCGATAAGGCTGACGACGCGGTCACAATTTGCATCAAACAAAAAATTGTCGAGCTTGGGGTCGCCATGGGTAGCGCGTACCGGCAGGGCACCGGAATGCTTGCCGTTTTCGAGCGTGCTGGCGAGGTCGCGGCGCGCTGCTACGAAGTCGCAGGCGGGCGCAGCATCGGCTTTGCGCGTAGTGCGTGCGTAAACTGAATCAAAGCGTGCCAGATAATTCGGCGCAATGTGAAAGCCCGGCAACGTGGTATGCAGATGCTCGGTCGACAACTCGCTGAGCAGGGCGTGAAAATCGCCGAGTGCCCGGCCGATGTTGTATGCCTGTGCAGGATTTTCGAGTGTTTCCAACGCACGCGTGTCGGCGATGAAATACAGTGCGCGCCAGCAATTTCCGTCACTATCGAGCACGAAATCGCGCCCGTCGCGTGCCGGGTATAAGCCGGGTAGTTGCAACTGGGCGCCGGGTTGAGACATTTGACGTTGCGCATGGTCCAGCAGCTTGCGCAGATTTTGCATGATGTGTTGCGGCTGCGGAAAAACCTTGGGATTAATGCGTTGCAGGATCGCTCGGCGCGGCGGCGTGCAATCGAGGCTGACAAGATAGGTGTCATTGATCAACCCGCGACCATGGGTACACACCTCACGCAGCGGCGCACCGAAATTAAACTGCCGCGCAACTTCCAGCGCGGCGGCGCTCACTCCGCGAGTTCCGCAGAAAATATTTTAACGTTCACCCGTGCCAGGTCCTGGTCGGTGGCCAGTGGGCCGACCCGTGTCGACTCGGTAATGGATGCGCGCGGGTCGAGGGTAGCTGCTAAGGTCAATGAGTCTTGCGCAACGATCTGCCCGGCCTTGTCGAATAATGCCACGGCAATTTTCAGATTTTTGATTTTAGCTGGCGAACGATTCTGTACGCTGATCGTGATGTAACCGCGGGCATCGCGCGCGGCGTCTACGCCGATATATTTTTCCGGATGTTCACTCAGGTCGAGTCGTGCAAGTTGAAGGGTTGCGCGTTTGCCGACGTCGGCGTCGGGCTGCGCCGCCAGCGCAAAATTTTGCTTGGCTGCTTCCCGGTCATTGCGTTTCAGCGCGTCCTCGCCCAACGCAAAATGACCTACGGCCGTGGGTAACAAAGCCACGCTTTTTTCCAGGTCGGCACGTGCAGCAGGGTCGCGCATTTGTTGTTTGATC
This sequence comes from Gammaproteobacteria bacterium, assembly GCA_031370545.1. Taxonomy (GTDB): domain Bacteria; phylum Pseudomonadota; class Gammaproteobacteria; order SG8-11; family SG8-11; genus UBA6921. The sequence continues at coordinate 5,618 of JANMQQ010000472.1, read as the reverse complement.
AATCCGCGCTGCAAATAAAACTGAAAATAGTCACGATTGCGCGCAATGGCCAGATCAAAATCTGCAAGTGCCTCAAGTAGACGTTTTTGTTTAATCCTGGCATCCCCACGCAAACCGTAAAACAACGCTTCGCGAGGTTCGATTTTAAGTGCGGTTTCGGCCGCAGCCAGCGCGGTATCGCCGTTGTTTGCAGCCAGCGCTTTACGACCTTCGTCGAATTTGACGTAAGCCTCGCGGATCTTTTTTAATGGCGCAATTCGCGCTTGATAAGACTCGGCACCCAGCGTACCCGAAGCAGCAAGATTTGCCGCTGTGGCCTTGTTGGCGTCGACGCGTTCCGGCGACGGCGGATGGGACGCAAACATGCCTTCCAGCCAGCCCGCCTTTTCGCCCTTGAACAAACGCACGAAGGTTTCTTGCAGTGCCACCGCCGCGCGTGGGTCGTATCCGGCACGCGCCATCATGCCGATGCTGTTACGGTCTGCTTCCAGTTCGTCATCATGGCCGTATTTTTTGCTTATGAGCTGCGCACCCAACGCACCGGCGCCGACCAATAAGGCGCTGCTGTCTTTATCGCCTACCGCCATGCCCAATCCCATTACACCGGCTTGCATTAGCATCCCGCGCTGCACGGCTTTAGCCTCGTGGCGCGCTGCGGCATGCGCAATCTCGTGGCCCAGCACAGCGGCCAACTCGGCTTCGTTGTTTAATTCGATCAGCAAGCCGCGACTCACCGCGATTTTTCCGCCCGGCAGTGCCCAGGCAACGGGCACAGAATTGTTGAGTACGGAAAATTCATACGGTAACTCGGGCCGGTCGCTGACCTTGACTAATTTGTTTCCGACGCTGCTGACGTAGTTGCCAAGCTCGCTGTCGATAATCCAATCACCGCCTTGTGCTTGCCGTGATGCAAGATAGTTCTGTACGCCGATTTGAATTTCCTGCTGTTCCGACACCAGCTGCAATTCGGTTTTTCCGGTGACAGGACTACGCGCACAGGAGGTGATCGAGAATAGAAACACGGCCACAGTTAGCGCACTGGCTAACCGAATAACGAGGCGGGAAGAGCGCATGAGTATGAGCACGAGATGAGTGATTTAAGGTGCATAGTATATCGCACCAAAACCATATTTCGCCCGGTATTACGGGGTCTTCGCATTTGCGGTGGCCTTAGCCTTAGCAGTTTTATCAACGAGCTCACGGTAGGGATGCAATACTTTCTGATAACGCTCATTAGCCGGTGCAACGCGCATCACACACGCGAGAAAGCCTTCGGTTTGTTGCGCGGCCTTGTTATTCACGCCGTTTTTTTGCATCAGTGCGATCAGCGACAACGCCGCATTGAGATTGATCGTAATGTTTTCGGGCATCGCACGCGCGGCTTGCAGAAACAAGCCGATAGACTCCTCGAGTTTGCCTTGCTTTACCCATTCCACGCCCTTGTTATTCGTGGCCACGACTTCCTGGCGGGTAGTCTCGACCAGATTGGCCAGATCGGCCTGCCCGCTGGCTAAGCATATCGCGGTGACTTTCTCGAGCATCTTGTCATCTTCGTGATTGTTGCGGATCACATGCTTGAGCAGTTCGTTCCCGTGTTGACTTTTTCCCAGGGCGAGACACGCTTCAGCCAATTCCAGTGCAGTTGCAGTGGGCAGGTTGCCGGGGTTCTGCGCGTAAAGTGCCATGACTTGATCAAGCGCTTTTTCGCTTTCCGCCTTCTTGCCGGTTTCGTTATAGACCAGTGATTGGATGACTGCGGATTGCAGTTGCACTGCGCCACCCGTTTTCTGAAATTCATTGGTCATCGCCGCAACGACTTTTTCCGCTTCGCCGGGCACTGCTTTCTTCAAATACACTTTGGCCAGGCCACCGAAGTCCGAAGGACTGCGATGCACGGAATTTTTTCCCTCGCGCACCACCTGTTTGAACGACTGCTCGGCGGTGACCAGATCGCTGTTGGCCAGTGCCACCTCGGCCAGCGCCTTCTGCCGCAAAATCGCCTTGGGTGAAATCTTAATCGCGTCTGCTAATACGTTTTGAGTGCTTTTGTTGTCACCCAGTGCCTTATGAACTTTGGCCAGCCAGTCATATGCGAGCACGTATTTGTTGTTGACGCCGATGAGATCCTCAAAGCTGGTGCGTGCTTGTTCGTAAAGTTTGAGATGAAAGTAAGTTTGACCCAGCCCGAAGCGAGCCCAGGAAAAATCGCGTGTTTCCAGGGATTTTTCGTACAATTTTTTTGCGCCGTCAAAATCACCCACGCGTTGCAGCAGCTCGCCTTTGAGCTTGATCAGATCCCAGGTGCTTTTCGAACCGGTCGCGATTTGCCGGTCGCACAGCTCAATCGCGGCATGGTATTTTTTTCGTCGAGTGCACGTGCAATGTCGTGCAGGCCCTGCTTGCGTTCCTGCAATTTGGCCAGCCGCACTTGCAATACCGCTTTGGTGAAAGGCTTTACCAGATAGTCGTCGGGTTGGTATTCAACTGCCCCCATTACCATGCTCGAGGTATTTTCAGCCGTGACCAAAATAAAGATCGACGAGTACGGCAGCAAGCTGCGTTCCTTGGCTTCTTCCAAAATCTGTTGCCCGTCCTTGCCGTCGCCCAGGTTGTAATCACACAGCACAACCTGCATGGTCTGCTTCGACATCGCATCCACGGCTTCATCGCCGTTGCGCACTTCAGTGAGTTTATTGGCACCAAACGGCAGCTGAACGGCCTGTGGAGTGCGACACGCTGGGTGCAGGGCGAGGCGCAACGAGCGAGGAATAGCGAGCTATTCCGACGAGTTGCAACGAAGCCCTGCGCACAACGGGGCGTGCTCCACAGGCCGTAGCGGGCCTCACCCAAAGGGTGAAGCTTGTCTGAGCCAAAAATGTCAATACCTATGTGCACTTGCTTGTGCCTTGTAGTGGTCAACTGCCGTTTCTAGGATCATGGAGCGCATTTCGGCGATGTCGTCCACGATCAGAATATGGAGATCTTTGAGGGTCCACAGGGCCATAGGTAAGTCGAGTCTCGGTGTGTCGCATGGGGCGTATCGGCCATGCTGTTGCGGTCTTTACAGAAACGCACCGGAACGCCGTTAATCATGATGGCGGATTCAGTTCATGAGGATGGCGGTGAGCGGCAACGACGTAAGCTTTTCGACGCTACTGGCGAGCGGCGTGCACGACATGAAGAATTCGCTGAGCATGTTGCTGGATACGCTCGACCAGCTTGGAGGCGATTGCGGACAAACCTGTCCAGCAGCCGACAAAGTGAACCAGTTGCGCTATCAAGGGCAGCGCCTGAACAGCGATCTGGTGCAGTTGTTGTCCATTTACAAAATTGAGCATCAAGAATACACGCCGAATATTGCAGCGCATGATTTAGGCGATTTTTTACAGGAATGCGTCCACATGTTCGCACCGATGCTCACGCCGCGCGGCATCGTTATCGAAGCCGTATGTGACGCCGGGCTGGTCGGATATTTTGACCGCGAGATGGTTGCGGGTGTCATCAATAACGTTGTCAACAACGCTTACAAATATTCCAAAAGTCGGATTTGTTTGAGTGCCGCCGCAAGCGAAGGCTACGTGGTACTCTCGATCGCGGATAACGGCGGGGGTTATCCGCCCGGGATGTTGCGTACTGGCGGTGTCGACGCGGGCCCTACCGATTTTAAGTCGGGCAGCACGTCACTGGGTTTGTATTTTGCGTCACTCATCGCCCACCTGCACATCAATCAAGGCAGGCGCGGATTTATCCGCTGTGCGAATGAGGGAATTGACGGCGGGGGAAAGTTCTTGCTGATGTTGCCGTAGTCGGCGTGTAACCTAGAAACGGCAGTTGACCGCTGCAAGGCCTAAGCAAGTGCATACAGGTATTGATATTTTTGGCCATTGCATGCTTCATCCAGAAGGTGAAGCCCGCTACGGCCTGAGCAGCACGCCCCGTTGTGCGCATGGCTACGTTGCAACTCGTCGGAATAGCTCGCTATTCCTCGCTCGTTGCGCCTTGCCCTGCACCCAACGGGTCGCACTGCTCAGGCCGTTCAACTACCGTTTCTAGGTTTAATTTTGCGCATGACATGCCGATACCAAGACAGTAAAAATTCAAGGAAGACGCACAGGAGAGTTCACTTATGTCGGGCAGCCGCCGCACCCCTAGCTCACACAGCGACGAGCGAAATTTTTTCCGCATCGACGATGAAGTTTATCTGGAGTTCCGGGTCTTGACCGAAGTGCCGCGCGACAAAGGCAAAATGCCATTGTCGCGTAAAGACGTGCGCGGTAACGATGTGTTGTCTGATCTCACGGCGGTTAACGCGCAAATTCATCCGCTGATCGAAAGCATCAAGCAAACCAACACGGCCGTGGCACGCTGTCTGGAAGCGATCAATAAAAAAGTCGATTTGTTAGCCAAGGCGGTGTCGAAAACCGGTGAGCCGTTCAAGGCGGTTAAGCCCAACAGAAAAGTCAACCTCAGCGCCGGTGGCGTGTCGTTTAACGTCGGCACCGAGCTGTTGCCCAACACGCCGGTGGAAGTACGCCTCGCGGTGGTTTCATCAAACCTGATCGTGACCGCGTACGGCGAAGTCACGCATTGCGAACGCGACGGCAAAGATCCCGATCAGCCGTTTCGCGTGGGTATTAAATTTCCCACCCTGTCGGTTGCCGAGCGCCAGGCCCTGTTTGCCCACGTGCTGGGCCGCCACACCGAGAAACTGCGCGGCGCAAACCGCAGCAGCGAAGAAAGCGCCGCCAACTCAAATCCGGTACCAAGGAAGTAACAACGATTGTGAAGTTTGCAGGGCTGGGATAAACGTAGCGTGCGCCATGCGCACGATGCCGTATTCCCGGTTCGAACATCGTGCGCATGGCGCACGCTACAAGGTCAAAGTTCCCCCCCAACGATGAGTTAGGAGCCTAGTGCAACATCACAAAGGCCAAACCAACAACTGCGGCAATCCCCAAAATAACGGTAGCAGCAGTTAGCCATAACACTCGAACCCGATTCGCCTCGACGTGTTTAATCAGCTGCGCATTTTGATCAGCAAGTGCCTTGATCAATTCGGATGAAGCCAGCATCTGCTTATGCAAGTCGGAGACGTGCTCCTCCAGTGCTGAGATCTGCATGTTCAGCGACGAAAGAGTCAAGACCTCATCGGAAGGAGCAGGTTGTGAATTTTCATTTGCCGCGTGGTCCGGCACCGGCGATTTCTTTGCAACCGCGCTCCATAACTTCTTCGCTCCATCAGCGACCAGCGGGGCGTTGCGGATAATGTCCGTCCAGGGAAGCAACCGAAGTACGGCGAGCCAACCGATAGCCATTGCATGAGCCCTTCACGAAAATGGGTTAGTTCAATGCAGTGTGACGCATCGTTAGGTTGGCTTCAATTAGGGATGCGGGTCGAACTGAACGTGCCCTAGGTTGACTCCATGCCATGGTAAGCATCCCTGCCACGCTGCGCAGACAGCGAGCACGCAAAGTAGTGCAGACAGGTAGAAATTGGCGAGTGGTTCAAGTCGGCCAAAACCTAACTACCACTTCATGCCCGTGTAATTTCGGAAAGCGGATTGTCGAATCGTAAGCAAATCTAAGGCAGTTTCGTCCCGTCTATCTGTAATGCGGCG
>JANMQQ010000464.1:0-22588 GCA_031370545.1 Gammaproteobacteria bacterium | reverse complement strand
CGAACCCACCACGGGGCTGCACTTCCAAGACATCGAGATGTTGCTACACGTGCTGCATCGCTTGCGCGACCAGGGCAACACCATCGTGGTGATCGAGCACAACCTCGACGTGATCAAGACCGCCGACTGGGTGATCGACCTAGGGCCCGAAGGCGGCGACAAAGGCGGCGAAATTCTCTGCACCGGCACACCGGAAGACTTGATTGCGCACACCCGTTCGTATACCGGGCACTATCTCAAACCGGTACTGGCACGCGACACGGTAGCACTGCTTGAGGCAGCATCGGCATAATTACTCCCCTCCTCATTTTCGAGGAGGGGTGGACGCGCAGCGGACGGGGTGGTTTTCCAAAGTTCTCATACGCCCACCAAACCACCCCACCCCGGCAACTGCTCCTGCGTTGCTCTACCTTCCGCCATGGCGGTCGCCTGCGGGGTACCCCTCCGCCGCACATGAATGTGCAAGTGTCGCGAAGCGCATGGATGCGCGAGAGCGGCCTTGAAAATAAGGAGGGGAGGAATGCTCCGATTGATCAACTATGGTTAGCCAAATAGATACATTCCGAACGCGAGACAACACCACGCGACTGCTGGCCATCCTCCTGTGTGCGCTGCTGCTCAGCGCCTGTTTGGTGCGCGCGGCGTATAACAACGCCGACTGGCTGCTGGTGTGGGAGCTTGACAGTTCATTTGATCTCACGCGCCAGCAAAAGCAATTCATAAAAGAGCGCGTGCGTGAACACTTGCGTTGGCATCGTGAAACTGAACTTGCCAAAACCATCGCCTTTCTCCGCTTGGTGCAAGAGTCAGTCAGCGATGGTCTGACCAACGCTAAGCTGCAAGATGCGGTCGCGACATTTGCAAGCTTGCGCAATACGCTGGCAACCCGGCTGGCGCCTGATAGTGCAGCATTCTTTGCGCAAGTCTCGGATGCGCAGCTGGAGTATCTGCAAAAGTCGTTCGTTAAATCCAACAAAGACTGGGAAAGACGCGCCAAAATGTCACCCACCGAGCGTCGCGCCGATCGCACCGAGCGCGTGCTTGACATTATTACGGACTGGATCGGCCCACTCAGCGATGCGCAGGAGCAGAAGCTCACTCCAGCCATCGAAGCTATTCCGGATGTGCAGGATATTTGGCTCATGCACACCAAGGAACGGCAACGCCAGTTTGTAGAATTGGTGCGTTCTGCACGCGATGATCGCGCCACTGCGGCCCGTGAGTTTGTCGCGTGGATCAAGGCGGAATCTGCGCCCCCCGAGCTCAACGCGCATCGTACGGCGATTTACACAACTGGTGTTGGAAATCGACGCGCTCTGTACCGAAACGCAACATCAGCACTTCAATCGCAAACTCCAGGATTGGATTGACGATCTGCAATTGGCGCAAGCGCAAGGTGCCGCATGACGACAATGACAAAATATCAAGACGTAGATGCTTTTGTCACCAAAGATGGCTCGCTGATTCGCGAGTTAATGCACCCAGTGACTCACAGCAACCGCAAGTAGAAAAAATCCGTCGCCACCCAATGTCAGTAAGTTAAGCGCGATGATGTTTAAACTCCCCGCCTCATTTTCGAGGCCGCTCTCGCGCATCCTTGCGCTTCGCGGCACTTGCACATCCGTGTGCGACGGAGGGGTGGCGCCGAAGGCGACGGGGTGGTTGCGGTGGCGCAGAGGCGTTGCCTAACAACCACCCCGTCCGCTACGCGTCCACCCCTCCTCGAAAATGAGGAGGGGAGAAAACCACCCGCGTCCTCGCCACACGACGCCTATTCAGGCTTAACTGACTGACAGTCCGTCGCCACCGCTATCCCGGTGGCGACAACCGCAACACCCATGACGCCGATCAATCGACACATGGATTTTCGCACGCAAGAAAATATCACTGCCCCTTGGGTATCAGACGCTGCATCGCGTCGAGATGCCGTAGCGCGCCCGCGTGTTGCGGATCAATCTTTAGCGCCTGATTGAACTGCTGGCGCGCCGCATCGAACTCGCCGGAAAATAACCACACCCGGCCCAATTGCACGTAGGTGTTGGGATCGCTCGGTGCGGCTCTGATCCAGCGTTGCGTCGCCGCATGCAAGGTTCGCCACGCTTGCATCTTGTCGATCACCGGCAGCGTGTTGGCATCGTGCCGCACCATGACAATAGATAATTCATCCAGAAATACCATGTCCCACTGCGCATCGTTCAATAACGCCAACACCAAGGTCGGAATAGTGTTCAATACCGGCGCAGATAAATAAAACACCACCGTGCGCACACCGTAGCGGGCAAACGGTTCGAGGTAGCGGCCATCGCGCGCGGTTTCGTATTGTGCGTAGACGGTGTTGTCCATGCTGCGCTGGTCATAAAAAAGTCGATAACCGGAACCCAACGACCATTCCAGGTAGCCGCCGTACTCGTACGGGTTAAACAACGGTGCGGGCGGATGCTGGGAAGTGATGAACTCGGCCGCAGCGTGCGGCACGTAGGCGGTTTCGAGCGGGCCGGAATGCAACGCGCTGCGCTGCCAACCCAGCGTGCCAATGACGGCGGCCGCACACAATATCGCGACCAACACCGCAACTCGAAATCGCATCAACAACGGTTGCAACAATCCGCTCGCGTGCGGCAATGCCGTGGCCAACGCCATCAACACCGACAAAATCATGAAGCGAAAGCCGGTTAATCCCATCGCGGAGAAGCCGACAAAATTTATCCATTGCGCCGGGTGCACTTGCCGGCGCCGCACATACAGCGCCAAGGCCAACGCGGCGACGATGCCTGCCGGGACAAAAAACAACCAGAGTTGCTGATAGAGCGCGGCGTAGTTCCACAGCGGCAAAAATTCATCGACGCCGCGATACACGGACGTGCCTAATTCATGCAGGTCGGTGAGATAGGCGTGGTAAGTCATCGGATTAACCAACGATGCCGCGATAGCTGCACCACCGATCAATACATAACGGAAAAAAATCCTCGGGTCCATGACGCGACATTTACACCAGATACGCCACAGCTCGGCACCCAATGCGACCAGGATGATCACCGCACCGAGAATATAGCCGCGATGCAAGTTAGCCCACAGCAACATGATCACCGGCAGCATCAGCAGGGAGGGTGGCCAGCGCACGCCCGCGCGCAACGCGGTACGTGACCACACCACGCACGCATAAACCAGCACGACCCCCAGAAATGAAAACACCTGCGGTCGTAATTCGTCGTAGCGGTAAAACAACAGGGGCAAGGGCACCAACACCAGCAACGCCAATGCCGCGTCGACATCGGCTTTGCGCAAAATGCGCCACAATACGAAATACATGGCGGTGAACAATCCGGATTTAAAAAATACCAAGCCGTAGTCGCCGAACGCGCCGTGCACAAAATAGAAGATCACTTGCGCCAGCCAGTAGCCTTGCAGTAGCAAGGTCTGCCGCTCGTCGAGCATAGCGGGCAGCGTGTAAAGAAACGGATCGACCGTGGGCAGTGTGCCGTGTTCAACGATCCAGCGACCGGTGCTCAAGTGCCAGTAGATGTCGCCCAGGCCCAACGGATAGGTGTGGAACAGAAACAATACGGAAAAGACAACAAGCGGTACGAAAGCGAAAAATCGCCTACTCGCTCCCCCTTCGAGGGGAAGCACTGGGGTGGAGGTATTCATAAGCACACCCCCATCCCAACCTTCCCCCTTGAAGGGGGAAGGGGAGCAAGTTTTTGTATTAAGTTCATCGAAAAAAGTCAGCTTTGCTCGCGGCGCATCATCGCGGCCGCAACATTCCGCGATAAATTCCGGGCGTGGAATCGGCGATAGGAATTGCGCCCGCGACCCGTGTGAAAAACTCACCCGGCCCGGCACCGCCGATGATCGCGTAAGCGTACCCTTGCGCCGCCATGTCGTGCAGTGTTGTCAACAACAGCGCCTCACCGATGCCACGGCCTTGCTGCGCGGGCTCCACGCCGAAGGGGCCGAAGAAGTTTTTATATGTCGCGTCATGGCACGAAAAGCCGATCAGCTGCGCGGCTTCGAGCGCCACGAAGCAGCTCACCGGCTGGCGCACGAGCGCCGCGCCACATTCGCTTGCCCATGCCGCGCCCCAATGTTGTCGTACCCAACCGACGACGATGTGCTGCTCAGGCACCAAGGCGCGGCGAATCTCGACGCCTTGCGCACGTAGTTGCGCGACCACCGGCGCGAGCTCAGGAAGCGTATAAAGTTTTACCAGCATATCGGTCATCGTCACCTCCTCGTCACCGGGCCCTGCGCGCGCATATTCCTCGCGCATCAACAGGTTTTCATCTGGATCTATTGCCTTGGCAATCTTGCATAAATCAATGACGCTCTTATAATGGCCCAGCTTTTTACTTGGCTATCGCCGCGTCTCACTCTGAGGAAAAATCATGAACCCACTTGCCTCGATCTCGGGAACCATTATCGCCGGTTTTGTGCTGGCTATCGTACTTGGCTTGGTTGTGAAAATGTTGGCAGGCGCCTAAAAACCCCGCTCGTCGCAACGCCACACTCACTCTAGAGGACATCACGATGGATTTTTCACTGTTTGCATTAGAACGCTGGGTACATTTCATGGCGGGCATCACCTGGATCGGCCTGCTGTATTACTTCAACTTCGTGCAAGTGCCAGCCGTAGCCGAAGCCACCGCCGACAAGGACAAGGGCGGCCCCGGACCGGCGGCGATCACCAAATATGTCGCTCCCCGCGCCTTGCTCTGGTTTCGTTGGGCATCGTTGGTCACGTGGTTCACCGGTGCGTTCTATCTGATGGGCGCACATAAATTCCTGACTGCCTTTACGCTGCAAGGCCAGGACGCCTACATCGGCATGGGCGCGTGGCTGGGCACCATCATGTTGTTTAACGTGTGGGGCCTGATCTGGCCCAACCAAAAGAAAATTCTCGGCATCGTTACCGCGACTGACGAAGAAAAGGCCAAAGCGCGCAAGATTGCATTTCTCGCATCACGTACCAACACCATGTTGTCCATCCCAATGCTGATGTTCATGGGCAGCGCCTCGCACGGTTTACCGTTCTAATCAGTACTGCGATCACCCGGCCAGTCGTGGCCGGGTGATTTCTTGCCCAAGATTTCCCGCGTTGTTGTTGACCGACCCGAAGGCCGCCAGTACCATACGCATCCTCTACATTCCCCGGTAGCTCAGTCGGTAGAGCAGGTGACTGTTAATCACCTGGTCGGCGGTTCGAGTCCGTCCCGGGGAGCCAAAAAATGACAAAAAGGGCCGCAGCGATGCGGCCCTTTTTTGTTTTGCTCCCGCTGCGTAACTCGTCGGCGAGTTTTTGAAAACGCAGCATGACTTGACTCCAAAATCGGGCTGCCTTGCGGTCCCGACCGCACCGTCGTCTTCACCGAAATTCATACTACTGTTGTCGGCAAGTCGTATAGTGAAACGACACGTGCTGATGCTTCGGCACGCATTGAATCAGGAGTGACGACAATGGAAGGCATTAGCGACATCAAGATTACCGGCATCGACCAAAAGCGCCCACCAAAATTAAGAAAGGAACCCTACATCGACCTCGTGTTCCAGCTCTCGCATAAAGCGCCGTCCGATTGGTGCAAGGACTTCAACGATAGCCTGTCAAAAAATTCCTACGCACCGAAAATCAATCTGGACGATGGGCTTTACATTCAAACCTGGGTGCGATCCATCGACGAGATCGTCGGCCTTCTTCAGCTGCTCAAAACCAGCGTAGCGGAATGTACCGTGCGCTACATCGAAAAGGTGCAGCAGAGTGCGCGGGCCGCTGACGGCGAAAATAGTCTGTTAAAAGACGGCGGTGGAGAACAGGGCCGATTGAACGCTGTGATTGCCGGGTTAGATTTTAAATCCTAGTCGGCCATCGTCACTCGCCTGCTGCACCCATCCCGCTTTCCACAAAAAACAACGCACTTCCTGATCGAATTCAACTTCTCAAGAAGTCGTGAGTTCGCATGCTCATCGCTTGCGAATTAAATATCTCAATCTGACCTCTCCCCAACCCACTGATTGTTGATACTGCTCAGCCTATGTTTGATAACACACAGACGCAGTAAGGCGATCAGACCAATTATGAATACTCGGAAGGCGCTTGCATCTGTGATGCATTTACGACATTTAACTAACAGAAGGAATCGCTATGTTGAAGAACAATTTAAAACTTACCACGTTGTGTATGGTGCTCGTAGGCGCGACCGGTGCGAACGTTGCGCAAGCTACTGAAAATCGTGCGTATGTGGGACTGGATGCCGGTCAGGCTGAAGCCCGTAAATATTGCGACAACGCAACCAATTGCAAAAGTGGCGACACCAGCGCACGGGCCGAGGTCGGTTACCAGTTCAACGACATGTTTGCCGCTGAGCTCGGCTACACCAGCTTCGGAACATTGGTGAATAGCAAAGACAACAATGCTTTCAATGCCAAGCAGGATGCCAGTGCGTGGACTGCAAGTGTATTGGCGGGCTGGCCTCTCGCCGAACGCTTTGGCGTTTATGGCAGGGTGGGCGTTGCAGCGTACAACTTTACGAACAGCGGAACCATTCAAGGTGTTGCGGTAAAAAACGATAATAGCACCAAGCCTTATTTCGGCCTGGGCGTGAGCTTCGGTCTTAACCAGGATTGGTCGCTGCGCGCGGAATATCAGCGTTATACCGACATTTCTGGCGTAAACGGCAGCAATGATAGCGTTCAAGGCTGGTATGGCGGCGGCGTATACCGCTTCTAACCCATCTTGGTTAGAGTCAGTTCTTGATTTATAGAAGTTGCTGAAATTGTAAGGTCCCCCAACGAATCGCTTTGGGGGACCTTACCGCTTTTGAAACATCAGTTAAATGACCCTCGGCAAAGCCGGGGCTTATTCGGTGAGCGCCTCAAAGGCGCAGATAAATGCGCGCCTGATTGAAGTAATGCACATCGCGTATCTCACGAAACACGCCATGGTCGAGATACGGCTTCATGTCAAAAACGCCCTTGCGCCGGTCCTCGATCTCGACATAAATCCGAAAATCCGGCAGCGGCTTTGGTTTTTCCGAATGATGATAACTCGCCTAACCACGCGTTCAACACGGCCCTTCGGTTCGAAGCGCACTCTCCTAATTGTGGATGACTAACGTTGAACTGATGCACTACTCTCTCACCCCACCCGCCTGATTATCCCAAATTTCATCCTCAATCACGCCATCTTCGCGTGTCCACACCAGGCGGCTGATGATTTTGAATTTGGCTAATGACATGGCGCCGCGTTGGGCGCGTTTGCTGTCAGTTGCGTTGAGCGCTTCGGCGAGGTCGGTGCGGTCACCTTCGTAGATTTCGGTGGGCTCGTAATTTTCGTCCATGATGACGATCATGACGCTATCCCAATCTTGCTCGACGTTGAGCTGGCCGATGCGCTGACCGCCTTTCTGTTCGTCGAAAATGGCGCGGCCTTTAATCTGGATGCGTTTGCCCTCGCGCGTGCCGTGGCCGATGGCGTCGCAACCGGCATTTTGATCGTCGGCTAACTCGAGATTTATCAGACGTGCCGCATCATGACGTGCGATTTCACTGCTAATACCCAGCACCTTGCCGGTGGCCTTGCGGTATTCGGCTGCGATGCGGCGCGCTTCCGCCATCAGCTTGTCGACTTGATAGAGTGTCATGCGTGCAGCCATGTGGGTGAGGGGCGCCGCTATTGTGCGTAAATCCACTCACAGCCGCAATGAGCAGCGCGAACCTATACTTTTAAGAACCTGACTTCAAAAAATCTTGCGACGTGACAACAGCTTTTCCCTGACCGAGGTCGTCATGAGCACTCCTCTCATTCAAGCCCTGCAAGACTCCCAAATTTATCCACACACGGTAAGCGCGTTACGCGTGCTTGAAACGCACATCTCGTGGGTGGTGCTGACCGGAACCTACGCGTACAAAATAAAGAAACCTGTCAACCTCGGGTTCCTCGATTTTTCGACGCTGGAACAGCGCGAGCATTTCTGTCACGAGGAGCTGCGCCTCAATCGACGCTTTGCGCCGCAGCTTTATCTCGAGGTGGTGGCGATTCGCGGCACGCCGCAACAACCGCGCTTTGATGGCGCTGACCCGGTGATTGAATATGCGGTAAAAATGCTGGAGTTCGATCAACGGCAGCGCGTCGATGCTTTGCTTGAAAACAACGAACTTGACATTAACAGCATGGATTCGTTTGCCGTTGAGCTAGCGACGCTGCACGCGCAGGCGTCCTGGGCGACCGTCGACGCGACGTTCGGCACCGCCGACACGGTGTGGGCGCCGATGGCAGAAAATTTCGCGCAGGTGCGTGCGTCGATGCCAAGTCTTGACGATATTGGGCAACTGGAAAAACTGGAGCACTGGAGTCGTGCGGAATTCGAGCGTCGACGTGAATTGTTGATCGAACGCAAACATACCCACCGTATTCGCGAGTGTCACGGCGACTTGCACACCAGCAATCTGGTGCGTATCGGCAAACGCATCGTGGCATTTGACTGCATCGAGTTCAATGCGAGCTTGCGCTGGATCGACGTCATCAATGAAGTTGCGTTTTTGATGATGGATCTTCAAGCACGCGGGCACAGCGCGTATGCGTGGCGCTTCATTAATGGCTATCTCGAACACAGCGGTGACTATGCTGGAGTTCCGCTGCTGCGGCTGTACCTTGCTTATCGCGCCGTGGTACGCGCCAAAGTCACTCACCTGCAAACCTCACCGGAAGCGCTTGCCGATTATCATCACTACCTGGCACTGGCACAGAGTTACACCTACCCCGCCAAGCCATTTTTGATCATCATGCAGGGCTTGTCCGGCTCGGGAAAATCGACGCTGAGCCAGCCGCTGGCTGATCAGCTGGGGATGATCCGCGTGCGCTCCGACGTTGAACGCAAACGCATGTTTGCGCTCGATCCCGAAACATATACGGCCGCCGCGACCGACCGCGTGTATCGACATTTAGCCAAGCTGGCGGAATTGCTGCTAACCGCCGGGTACAGCACGGTGCTGGACGCGACATTTTTACGCCGCGCACAGCGCGACGTGCTGCGCGATCTCGCCCGCCGCTTGCGTGTGCCGTTTATCATCCTGCGTTGCCACGCACCCAGGAATTTTCTGGAGCATGCCATTGCGCAACGCGCCCATGCGGGCGGTGACGCGTCCGACGCCGATCTACAGGTTTTACAGCGACAAATCGCTACGCAAGACCCCCTGGATGGAACGGAAATCGCAAACACCATTGAGGTGGATGTCAGTGTCAAGATTGACACCTCGGCCCTTGTCCTACAGCTGCGCCGCCGCCTGGATGGGCGGAGTTAACGCAGTTTATGCGAATTGAAAAGCACGACTAATACGCGAACATGGATATATGCAAACACTTGGAAATTAACTTGCGCATCTGTTGTCGGACTAAATAATAGGCGCACAAATCACGTTCGGCGCCGGAATGAAATCCTATAGGCGCTGGTCGCCGGAGGTGGTGTTATGACGCTAACGCAAAAACTTTCGCCGTTACTGCTTGCCCTGCCATTTACGCTGACTGCACAAGCCTACGAGTTTCCCGAAGTGTCAGACGAAATCCGCGATTGCTATTCAAAGGCCATGATTGGATTTGACTCGGTCATCAATGCGCGTCTGGGCGTGCCGCCCGAGCATGCGCTGACCTACACCTACCGCACACGGGAATCAACTGCTGAACAAACGCAGTATCTCGACAATATCCTGATCGTCGTGTGGGGTGGCTACTTATGGAAAAGTTCGCCGCACAACTATGCGATCAACGTGTTCTATCTCTGCGCACACGATGCAGCGTTGCCGCTGGAAGCCGCGCTACAATAATCTAGAAGTAGCGTCCCCCTTGCGCACGATGTCCCCACCGGTAACCGCCATCGTGCGAATGGCCCACGCTACGTTAGCGATTAATCTCGCGAGCTATTTTTCGAACGGTTTGATTAATTCACGTATCACGTCATATTCCTGATCGGCCACTGCGACGAACCCGTCGTAACTCGGGTCCAACGACTCCAGCACCGCTTTGTGCTCAGGTTTTGACACATCCAATTTCAGAAACGCTGCACGTACTTGCTCCACCAGCTTTGGATCAGTTTTGCTCGATGCCACGATGTTATAAGGCGGCAACGGCGGCGAGCTATAGATCACACGCAAGCCTTGCGGCTTGAACTTAATCGCCGTCGTATCTTTCACCACACCCGCGTCGAAATCGCCGTTCAACACACCGCGTGCGATGTTGTCGTAGTGGCCGATAAATTTGTGTTCGCCGAGTTTCTCCATCGGCATGCCCGCGCCAACCACCACGGCGCGCTGCAGGATGGCAGCAGCATCACCGAACGCAAAGGTTTTGCCGGCCAGATCTTGCACGGTTTTGATCGGGCTGCCGTCCTTGACCACAATCATGAGCTGAAACGAAGGCGTCTTTTGCGTCACGGTCTTGACAATAAGCTGCACGTTACCGCCCTTCTTTGCCTTCAAATACGCCACCGGGGTGAGATAGGAGAAATCGACGTTGCCGCTGGAAACCTCCTTGATCGCCGCAGGCATATCCGGCGAAAGCTGCAAGGTCACCGGCTGGCCCAGCACTTCAGTCAGATATTTGGTGAGGGGTTTCAGGCGTCGATGCATTTCAGCCGGGATGTCCATCGCAACCGAGCCGAACTTTAGTTCAGGCACTTCCGCAGCGCGTGCCGGCATTGTCAGCGTACCCATCGCCAACAGAATGCTTACGCCTACCCATGTTAAATTCTGCGGTACCTTCATGTATTTTCTCCGGAAACGCGCGCTTGCGACGCTGCAATAATAGGGGTCACGATGTGCGCATAATGTGTAACCCGATTACGACCATGCTCTTTGCTGTAGTACAACGCTGTATCGGCACATTGGAAGAAATCTTCCGCCGAAGTTTTGCCAAACTCGTTGGGGATGGTGGCCACGCCGATGCTGACCGTGACAGGAATGCGCTCCATGTTGACATTAAACGAAAAGCCTTCGATGTTGTGGCGCAGTTTCTCGCCAATGGCGATGGCGTCTTCGATCTTCGCACGCCGACAGATGGCCACAAATTCTTCGCCACCGATGCGGCACACCATGTCGGTGCCGCGCAGATTTTCGGTTAGCAGTTTAGCGAGGCGCCGCAACACGGTGTCGCCCACTTTGTGGCCGTATTGATCGTTGATTTTTTTAAAGTGATCAACGTCGACCACCAGGATGCTGTTGTGCTCGCCATGGCGCAGGGACATCGACACTTCCGTGTCGATCAAACGCTCGAACTGACGGCGGTTGTATAAACCGGTGAGCGGGTCGGTGATGGACAGGCGCTTCAACTCATCGTTCATGCGACGCAGTTCATCCGACTGGTTCATGAGCTGCGAATTGGTTTCGCGCAGCTTGGCATCGCCCAATTCAATTTTCGATTGCAGTCGCGCGTGAATTTCATTGAGCTGCGCACGCATGCCGTTGAACTGCGTTGCGAGCATGCCGAATTCATCACGCGAATGAATTGGAATAACCCGCGTCTGGATTCTGCCGTTTTCGTCCACGGTGTTGCTGAGCGAGGTGGAGATGATCGACACCGGCCGCACGATGATGTACGACAGCGCGAAAAATTCACCGATGCCGATGAGAATAATCAACAGCGCTTCACGCCAGATCATAGTGAATTGCTGGTCTTCCAGTTGGCGCGCAATACGCGCGGTATCCAGGCCGATATTTAAATGTCCGACCACGTCGCCATCGAACACAATCTCACGATCAAACATCACCCAACCTTCATCACTGGACGGCTTTACTCCGGCTTCAGCCATGGTGTTGCCCTTCTTGCTGCTAACCCGCGCGTACAAAATATCTTTGGAACGAATAATTTCTTCGAGTAATAATTGAATGCCGTGATAGTCATAACCGACTACGTTGAACGCCACTGACTGCGATGCAAAACGCGAAATGTCTTCACCGCGTTGTTTGATTTCGTGCAATACATCCTGGCCCTGCTGCCGCACCGTGAGCACGCCATTCGCACCGAGCGCAAACACCAGCACGCTCAGCAGCACCAGCACCATTTTCTGCCGTATGCCAAAGCGAAAAAATGCAGACAGATTGTTTATCTTCAAAGTGGGCTCATTGAATTGGGATTGCTACGGGCATGCCGTTACGCCGACTCAAGAGCAGTCCGGCGCAAACCCTCACATCGGTATCGGTATTCGCGCCGTCACCTTTAAGAGCAAAGCAGCCTGTCGGACTTAGGATGGCGGAGCTGCAACAGCGGGAGAACGGTCCATAACAGCGCAAATTTTCGTTGCATAGAATCACTATTCGCCTCAAATTTGCGCTGTTCTGTCCTCGTTCTTCCACTGTTTCGCTCCACACCACCTAAGTCCGACAGGCTGCAAGCGCGTGCTAGACTTCAAACACCTCAACCTCATCCGGATAGCTGCGTAGTCATGATTCTCTTTCCACAGATTTGCCGATTGATGGCCGCGTTTTCCCTGTTCGCCATCGGCACGATGGCTAATCAGGCGCAGGCTGAAAATTATGAAAATTGGGGCGTGGGCTACGGCATGTCCTACGCTTATCTTGGGGTCGGCATCGACTACCGGGTTGCGACAAATCTGTACCTTACCGGGGCCATCGGCTCCGGCATTAATGAGGTTGGATTGGCAGCGGGTGGGCGTTACTACGTTCTGCCGTCGCTGTTTGAAACGGCACGCGCGCGCGTTTCGGTCGTGTACGGCCCACACTCGGGCGTGACGCACACGCCGCCCGGCACGAGCTCCAAGCAGAGCGAGCAGTTCAACGGCCTCGCCGTCGGGATGGGCATGGTGTTATTCAGCGACAACGAAGGCTTTGATCTCGACATTTTCTACACGAATACCCGTGCAGCCAAGCACAGCTTCGAGCGCTATGACTCTGCCGGGGAACCGGTCAGTCGCGCGGGGCTGGACCCGATCAGCGTGTCGCTGGGTTATCGGAGGCGCTTGCAGTAACAACTTCGGTTATGCGCTGACGGCCATGTCCTGCGCCACACCCTGCATCGGTAGCAAAATCGTAAATGTCGAGCCTAGGTGCAGGCGACTCTCCACGGTGATATCGCCACCCAACATTTGACAGAAACGGCGGCTGATCGCCAGCCCCAAACCGGTGCCGCCGTACTTACGCGTGGTGGAGCGGTCCACCTGATAAAAATCTGAAAATAATTTCTCGAGCTGCTCGGCAGCAATGCCAATGCCGGTATCGACCACGGAAATTTTAATCCACGCCGTGCCCCCACGTTCAATACGCGCTGCGAACACGTCGATGCTGCCCTGCTCGGTAAATTTGCAGGCGTTGCTGAGCAAGTTGATGAGCGACTGCCGCAGCTTCATCTCATCCGAAGACATCAAGCCCAGCCCCGCTTCACAATGTACGCGCAGCGCGATACTGCTATTTTTTATTAACGGCTGAACCGCCGACGCCGCCTCGTCGACCAAGCTGGCGACATTAAATGGCGCAACCGAGATGGCCACCTTCCCAGCTTCAATTTTGGCAAGATCCAGAACTTCGTTAATCAGACTGAGCAAGTGCGTGCCTGCCGCCTTGATTTTTCGCAAATCGGGGGCAATACCCGCATACCCCCCCGCCACCGCATCTTCAGCGAGCATTTCGCTGTAGCCGATCACGGCATTCAGCGGCGTGCGCAGTTCATGACTCATGTTGGCCAGGAAGGTACTTTTGGTGCGGCTTGCTTCCAGCGCCTGATCACGCGCAATGGCAAGCTCCGCAGTGCGCTCCACCACGCGGCGATCCAGATCGTCGCGCGAGTGACGCAACTCCGCTTCGGTCGCGCGCAAATCAGCGATGTGTTTTTCAATACTGGCGGCCATCGCATCGAACGCCTGACCGAGCTGGGCGACTTCATCGCTGCCCGACAAATTGGCCTTGGCAGAGAGATCCCCGGCGGCAAATTTCTGCGCGGTAATGGTAACAGCGCGCAGGCGGCGCGTTAACAGGTGCCCGATCATGACGCTTATGATCGAAATAAATATGATGCCGGACGCCGCAATCGTGACACCTAAATCCATCGCATTGCGGTTGGCGGCGAGCAGGTCGCTGTGTGAAAAATTAATCGCTAACATCCCGATGCGTCCGGACGCATTGGTGATGTCTTGCGTACGCCAAAAACGTTCGTCGGTATCTTGCAGCACCGGCCGACTGGTGCCGATGTCGTTGACCATGCTGCTGACCACCACACGATCATTGCGGTCGACCAGCAACACATGCTGGGTATGCGGATCGGCCACGGCTTGTTCGATGTAAGGTTGCAGTTCGTCGTATTCGGCAGTGAGCAGCGCGATGCGACTCAAGTCGCTCAGCAGGTTGAGCTGCACGCGCTCGGCGACCGCCCATTGCTCACGATTTGACTCGGTGTATCGCTTCAGCGTGGTGCCCAAAGCGAGCACCATCACCACGACTTCGAGGCTGAGGATGACGACCGCAATGCGATATTTAAGCGAAAACCGAAGCATGCTTGAGTGGCCGCTGCGTCAAAAATTCATTCGCGTGGAAATTTACGCACGACGTCATACGCGTCGTTGGTGATCGAAGTAAATGGACTCATTTTTCCGCGCTCCAGAATGACTTTGCCTTCCGGAGTTTTCGACCACGAGGTAATGGTCTCGAGCAGCACGGCTCGATCTTTGGCCGAGACCCGCGAATGCGCCGTGAACAAGGTGTGCGGAATCACTTCGGACTCCGCAATGGGGCGCATCTCGACCTTCATGCGCCCCTTAAAATAGCGCAACGCGGGTAATGCGGTTCCACACGCGGCCGAGGCGTCGATCAGCACTTGCTGCATGCACGAGACATGCGAACGGTGATAGGCCAAGGTGACATCTTTGTCGGGAATAAAGCCGTTGTTCCGCAAATAGGCGCGCACCAGATGGCTCACGGCAGAATCACTCGGCGGCAACGAGATGCGTTTCCCGCGCAGATCTTCCAGCGTTTTGATTGGGGAATCCGGCCCGGTGACCAGCAAGGCTTTGAGTGGTTCACCGCGCGCCGCCAACGGCAGGTAGCCGTGTTGATCTGCGGCGCGTACATAATCGAAGGGTTGCATAAAGGCGATATCAAATTCTTCGCTGTCTATTCTCCCCGCGTAAATTTCGTAACTTGAACTGGACGTAAATTGCACGTTGCGCCCCAGCGCACGCGTGAATTCCGCAGCAATGGGCGCAAACACCTGCTCCAACTCGCGCGGCGGCAAATAGGGAAATACGCCAAAAATGTAATCGGGTTGCGCGGCGCGGGTGGCTTCGGCGCCAATCGGCACGGCGAAGGCCGGTGATGACAACCCACTGCCAAGGAATAATATCAAGACCGCGCACGACGACGTCGCAACCGCAAAAAATTTCAGCCACTGCTTGTGATCAAACACAACGCTCTCCCTCGTTTATACGGCACGCCTTGTGTCGCTACTCTATCGGCGTACACCTTGACGCCTTGAGGATTAAACGCCGTACGCTGCGCTTGATCAAGTGCAGCCGTAAAGCGTCGATGTAATTTTCATCAACCCACCGTGCCGGACCGTGAGCAATGAGCTTCGAAACTATCCGCAATTATTACGAGCATCTGGTAATACAACGCATCGTGGAAACCTTGGGTGAACAACTCCCCGCGCCTGATTCCGAATACCTGGCCGACGTGGCCTGTGTAGCACTCAATCATCTGCCGCCGCGCTACATGCGACACGAAGTGGATATGGCCTTTTACTCGTCACCGCAAGAGCGCGACGAAATTGTCATTAAAGTGAACACCGCAGTCGAGCTTGCCGTGAGTTTCATTGCGCAACGCCAGCGGCCGGACGCGGTACGCTAAAACCGCCCTTCACGCAGCATTCGCAAGGTGCAATCCTGCACGACTTGAATACCGTGCGCGGTCAGGGCGCTTTGTAATTCGGGTGATTCAGTCCCGGGGTTCAGCACCATCCGCTGCGGATTCAGTGCGATCACATCGTCAATCAACGCGGCGCTGCGTCCCGGGCCGACGTAGACGGTGAGCGTAAATACCACCTCGTGAATCGCACGCAGGTCTTTTGCTACTGGCAGACCTTCGATGCTTGCGCAACCCGGTTAACCGGAATTACGAAATAGTCATGCTCCGTCAACAAGCGCACCGCCTGATTGGAAAAACGTTCCGCTTTCGGGCTTGCGCCCAGCACCACGACTACCTGCCTGTCTGCAATCATTTGCGCGCGAATCGCATGCCCAGCTTGAATTCAAAAACCTGCTCCAGATTCAAGGTGCGAATCAGTTGCGCGACCGCGTCGGCTCCGTGCTCGTGCTCGTGCTCGCGCTCCACCTCGGCAAGGATTAATTTTTCTGAATTGCGTTTGTAACCACCGCCCATGTTGACCTGCTCAACATCAGAACTTGTATCGCTCATCAAGCACCTGTCTTTGCAGATTAAAGTCAGGAAGTTGGGAAAAGGTACGCTGATGTTAAAGGATAGTCTGCATGAGAGATAAATTGACGCAGGTCGCGCAATCCAAATACCAGACACAAAAAAGCGGTGTGCCTGATGCGCACACCGCTTTTTTCCGCCTTTAAAAAGCATTGAACGTCGTTACAAAACGAAGTGATTGCTCCTCAATCCATTACTGGCGTAGAGCCGGGGTTGGATCACTGGGAGCAGGCTGCTGCCGGGACGGCGCTGCGGGTTGTGAACCTGCGCTACCCGAGTTGTTGAAACTGGAACTGCCCGGATTTGATCCGGTCGTACCTGACGCTGAAGCCGTACGATCATCCGAGCGGCTGGCGGTTGAGTTTGAATTGGGGACCCAACCTTTGTTCACCGCCGCGATTCCCGCCAATACCAGCAAAATCACTGCAATCGTAGCGGCCCACAGCAACGGTCGCCGGGGAATGTTTGGCGCGTGAATGCGCGAGTTGGGGTTGTTTGTATTTGGGTTATCCATGAGACCTCCGAATGCCAGAATAAAGGGGGCAATGCGTGATCATTTCGGTATTCGCGTAGCATCGCCGGACACTACTTTGCTCATAACTTGCTGAAGACTCCGCCGATAGACGCCCCACGAAATATCGTGGCGCTATCGGCGGGTCCAAAACTACTTAATCTTTATGCAAACACCTGCCACTTAAAGATTGCCGAAGCGCGATTTCGCGTCGGATACGCATTGATCCTTGGCGCTACCTGATAAAGAATCGCAACGTTCCTTGGCGGACGCAAAGCAATCGCCCGTTTTGTCTCCAGCAGCGGGATCTTGACGCGCATTCATGTCCTTTTCTTGAGACTTGAGCGGTGCATCAATTGCTGCCTGATCACGGGTGGTGTTGGATTGGTTTGCAGCCGACGCATCGACGTTGGAATTGTTCACGCTGCTCGATGTGTTGGGGACAGCAGTACCGGCGGCACTCAAACCCATGTTAGAACCCATGCTGGAACCGCTCGAACCCATGCTTGCGGTGCCCGAACTAGACATTGCGGAGCTGTCGCTGTTGCTGCTCGACTTGTTTGCAGTGGTGTTGCGCTTGGCGTCGGCTTTAGAGGTTTGCAACGCAGTCTTTGCATCCTTTCGGCAAACATCTTTGTCGTTGCCACTGCGGTCATCACAACGTTCTTTAGCAATGTCATATTCCGCCTCGGCTTTGGTCACCAAGACTTCTTGACGTGCCTTATCGGTATTTTTCTTTTGCGCATCGAGCTCTGCTTTTGCTACTTTGTCGCGACCTTTTGCTTCCGCAACGCAGATGTCCTTGGTGTTGCCCGACATTGAATTGCACACTTCGCGGTCGGCTTTGTATTGCACAGTGATCTGAGCTTCCGTGGCATTGCTGGTTTCTTGCGGAGTCATCGGACTACGCGTTTCTTCTGCCATGACCCCGGCACTAAACGCCAAGCCTACGGCAAGCATTCCGATATTAAAATTCTTCATGGTAAATCTCCTGTCAAAGTGAAAAAAATGGGTAACGCGTAGATCAATACATCCACCGCAACATGCGGCTAAACTTCATGCAGAACATGTAGAATATTTATTTCTTTCTGGTGGTTTCCGATCCGAAAGCTGGATTTTTGCTTCATCTCGATTTTTCAAAAACTTCTGTAGACCTGATTTCAACCTGCGGCACCGGTGATGAAAGTGATGGTTTTAATTTCATCTTCAACCGGACGAACTAGTGCGGACATCCGTGAGTGAAAAACTACAGCAAGTGCCTTGACCTATCCGTCTGATAGCACACAGTGTGTCCGGCATGACCCATTCCAGGATGCGCTCAGCCAGTTAACTTTATCGTTCTGTGCTTCCGAATTGGGATATTCCCTGATACCTTTATTTCTCGAACCAAATGAAGGTTCGCGGCTGCAACTAAAAATTGTCAAGACCATTGACTTATAATCACGACGAGAGGAACAGTCATGAGCAGAGTAGAGAACGAACGGCTGCAACAGGCAAAAGACCAACTGGTCGTGGACTTCCGCGCGGTGGTTGCCGACGCTGAAGAACTGCTGCGCGCCACGGCCGGTGAAATGGGCGGAAAAGCCGGTGCCGCGCGCGCAAAAATCGAAGCCAGCCTGCGTGACGCGCGCAGCAAACTCAGCGACATTGAAGCGACCCTGACCACCCAGGCGCGCGATGCCGCGCAAGCAACCGATGCCTTGGTGCACCAGCATCCGTGGCAAGCGGTCGGCATCGCTGCCGCCGTTGGGTTCGTGCTCGGCCTGTTGATGCAGCGTCGTTAGGCCATGATCGACGTGGATTCCAAACCCGCCGGTGGCTTGATGAGCTCGATGCAACGTTTGCTGGGCTCGTTGCTGAGCGTGGTGCAAACGCGCATCGAGATCGTTGCCACCGAGTTCGAAGAAGAACGTGAGCGCGTTAAAGAACTGGTGTTGTATGGCGTGTTTGCGCTGGTGTTCATCAGCCTGGGCATAATCACGCTCGCCGTATTTGTCACGCTCTGGCTCTGGGAGTTGTACGGAGTACAGGCGCTGGGTGTCACGGGCGTGGTGTTACTGGGCACCGGCATCGCCATCGCGCTGCGCGCGCGCCGCAACGAGCGTACTCGCCCACGCCTGTTTGCCACCACCCTCGCCGAACTGCGCAAAGACCGCCAAACGCTACACGACCCTCATGAGTAAACACATCGAACGAATCCACCAACGCCGCGCTCAACTGGTGCAGCAGGCTGCGACACAGCGTTCTGATTTAGCGTGGCAAATCGAGCCGTGGAAAAAGCGTCTAAGTTATGTTGATCAAGCTGTGGCACTTACACGCCGGGTGCGTGCACGTCCTATTTTAATAGCGCTTGCACTGGCCGGGCTCGCCTTCATGGTGCGCCGCCGTGTGAGTAGCGTTGTAGGCGTTGGTAAAGCAGCGTGGCGCGTCTATCGTCTGTTTATCAAAACGTAGGTTGGGTTAGACGCGTGGTTGCGTCGTAACCCGACAGCGTGCGCAGCACACCATCGTTTTTTTTGCGGAGTGCCTGACGGCACGCGCGGCGGGTTACGACGCAAACACGCGTCTAACCCACCCTACTTCGTAACCGCTCCACGCCTTCTTGCAGTCGTTCCATTGACGTTGTGTATGCGAAGCGCACATGGGTGTGCGGATGATGCGCGCCGAAGTCAATTCCCGGGGTGATGGCAACGCCTACGGTTTCCAGCAGGCCGGTGGCAAACGCGTAGCTGTCTTGGGTGAAGCGCGCGCAGTTGGCGTAAATATAGAAGGCGCCTTGCGGTACCGCTGAAATGTCAAAACCAAGCTCCCGCAACGCGGGTACCAAATAATCTCGGCGGCGTTGGAATTCGCAACGACGCTGTTCGAGTATCTCAATGGTCTCCGGCGCGAACGCGGCCAGCGCTGCGTATTGCGCCAGAGTGGGCGCGGCCAGGAAAAGATTCTGCGCCAGTTTTTCCAGCGCACCCACGTAGGCAGGTGGTGCGACGATCCAACCCAAACGCCAGCCGGTCATGTTGAAGTATTTGGAAAAGCTGTTGATGACGAACACATCGTCGCTCAGGCTCAGCGCGCTGGTCTGCGCACCTTCGTACACCAACCCGTGATAAATCTCGTCGACAATCACCGCACCGTCGCGGGCGTGCACACATGCGATCAACTCCGCTAGCGCCTCAGTAGTAATGAGCGTGCCGGTAGGATTGGACGGCGATGCGAGCATTGCCGCCACGCTGCGGGGTGTCCAGTGTTGTGCAACGAGCTCGGCGTTGAGTTGATACCCGGTGGCAGCATCCACCGGCACCGCATGCGGACAGCCTTCCACAAAGCGCACGAAGTGCCGATTGCACGGGTAGCCCGGATCGGACATCAGCACTTCATCGCCCGGGTTGACCAGCGCGCCCAACACCAGAAGCAAAGCTCCGGAACCTCCCGGTGTGAGAATGATGCGTTGCGGTGAGATCTCCAGACCATAACGCGTTCGATAATGACCGGCGATGGCCGCGCGTAATTCCGGCAACCCCAATGCAGGCGTGTAATGCGTGCGGCCGTCCAGCAAGGCGCGCTGCGCGGCAGCGATGATGGGTTGGGGCGTGACAAAATCCGGCTCGCCGATTTCCATATGCACAATGTCACGACCCTGCGCCTCGAGCTCACGCGCGCGAGCGAGCAAGGCCATGACGTGAAACGGCTGGATGTCGGCGAGGCGGTCGGCGAACGGCCGGATCATGTGTGTTGTGATCCGAGCGCGGGTCAGCTGGGTGATCCGTCCGCGTGCACTTGGCGCAACAGGTCAATGTCAACATGCGTGGCGCGAAATGCGCGGCCTTTGACAATTTTGAACGGCGCGTGCGGCTCGCCAAGCTGATCCACCACCAAGGCCGCGCCGCTGAAACCATGCGTGCGGGTGTATTCATTTACCGTCACGATGGTTTTCAGGCCAGCACCCACTGACGCGCGCACACCGTTTTCGGAATCTTCGAACGCCAATGCCTGCTCGGGCTTCAATTTCATTTGCTGCAAAGCCCAAGTGTAAATGTCGGGCGCAGGCTTCTTTGCGGGCACCACATCGCCTGCGGCAATCACCTCAAACCACGACTCACCGTCAGCAGCCAGCGCATGAGTCAATAATGCGCTCACATTCTCCGGTGATGTCGTTGTGGCAATAGCCAGACGTAATCCGGTGGCGCGGGCTTCGTTTAATAAGCGTCGCACGCCAGGACGTAACGGGATGCCGCCGGTTGCAAGCAGTTCAGCGTAGATGCGGTTTTTGGCCAAGTGCAAATCGCTGACAAATGCGCCGTAGGCCTGCGGCCGTTTGAAGTCGGGCAAATAAATGTCAAGGTAGTGACGAATGCGCTCTTTGCCACCGGTCACGCGCAGCAATTCACTATATAGTGCATCGTCCCAATCCCAGTTCAACCCGGCCGCAGCAAACGCCTGATTAAACGCCACACGGTGGCCGTCGCGTTCGGTGTCTGCAAGCGTGCCATCCACATCGAATAACAATCCTTGTAATGCATTCATAGGTGCACTCCGAAATTATTGGTCATCGTTGGGGAGGGAGAGACTACCGAATTAGACGCGCGGTTTCATCTGTCATCCGTGACTCGATCCGCACTTGGACGGCAGCCGCGCCAGTGGGCGGTTTATTCGCTACAGGAATCGAAGCCGAAGAAGCGCTTGATACACCAACGTATCGCATGCTAAATAGTGCCCCCATGACGCGCATCCTCGCCTCCTTACTGATTTTTTTTGTCACAGCAATGTACATTGCCTCGGCGAGCGATCTCCATTTCGCCTTTGCCGGGACAGACGGCATTAGCGATGCCGCGTGCGTCGGCAGTGGCGATTGCGACAAAGGCGAAACGCAGCATGCGACAGCCGATCCTGATCATTGCTCACACGGCAGTGCGCATCTGGTCGGTATGCTCTCCACTTCACCGCTGCATTCGTTTCCAGAAGCGGCTGTCACTCCAGTGACGGCCGCAATTTATTTCTCCGTCGTTAGTTCTCCTCCGACTACCCCTCCGAAAGCTTGACCCGTCCGTCGTTTGATTGCCGTTTTGCGCAGGGACTTGGCGCAGTCGCGGTTTAGCGTTTCGATCCGTATTTGTTTCTGCGGCGAGGCGTGGCCGTGGTCGAAAAATTCCTCTAGCTTTCGGAGAAAAACTCCATGTTGCAACGAACGAAATCCCGGATTTCTTTGGGCGTGTTTGCACTCGTTTTTACCCTCAACCGTTCTGCGGCGCTCGCTGCGGATGATCAACTCGCGCTCACCACGGATCGGGATGCGCGACAAACGGAACAGCAAGCACGTGATGCCAAGGCGAAGGATCTCTGCGGGAGAAACGGGCCGCGCAATGAGTACTGTAGATCGGCGCGCGTTCAGGCGAAGAGTTATGCGCAAGAGACGACCGGTCTCGAAACGCTGATGGTGCGGCTGGAGCGTATTGAACAACGCTTAGAGGCACTGGAATCGAAAATGAACGCAGGAAAATGAAAGTCACCAAGGGAGTTTTTATGTTCGCATCGGATCGACGTACTCCGGCAGTTTTAGCGTTATTGGCGGCGGCTGTTTTCGCAGGCACCCCCACCCTAGCACCCGCCGGAAATGAGAACCCCGCGTTGCGCGATTGGGTTACGCAGTTGTTGCAGGAG
>JANMQQ010000463.1:0-7747 GCA_031370545.1 Gammaproteobacteria bacterium | reverse complement strand
GGCTGCGCGACATCCTCGCCTTCATGCAACCCAACCGGCGGAATGATGTCCTGCGCAATGCTTCCGGCGGAAGTCATCATCCACACCAATGCGGCTGCCGCAATCTTCGCAACCTGTTTGCTAACCCATCGAACCATGATCGACCTCTCGCTATTGCGAATACTTGATCTCAAACCAGACACTGAACAGCCGTCGTCCATACGCGCCATTCTTTATTATCAACACCGGGCTCCTCAGCCGACGGCGCTTACAAAAAAGCTCACTGGTCGCGCACGAATTTCCGCGCGGCCAATGTTAGGTCACTTTACGTCAAGGACGTTGGAGAATTGAAAAGGCGGTTGCACGCGTAACGCGCGCAACGCCTTTTGGATTGCAACGTAACAGACCTCCCCCTTACTCACTTCCCTATCCCCTCAAGCCCCACAGCAATGCTGTGTCGTAAAAAATATTAGCGAATACTTATTCTATCAACTGCTATCCCCGTCCACACGGGAGGGTCAGATCCTAGACCAACCTCAACTGAGATGTCAACGCTGAATTTCTGCTATTTTTCCGATCATATTCTCTGCCGTTTAGCACTGTGGCGAGGCAACCACGACCCGCCAAAAATTTAAAAAAAAGCCTGTTTTTATAGTGCGAACACATTCCCTGTTCACAACCGACACGCCGCATGCTCCTTTGAGGGGCATGCTCGGTACGAAGGACGACAGCACCAGGTTAAATTCAAATCGACGAAGGTACCGATCATCCCCATTTCTTCAAGCGCCGATCCGCTCTTTCTCAATAGAACAGGGTCTCGACATTATTATATTTTCCGCCCCCGACGGCATGTCGTCGGGGCGCTAATCTTTCCCGGAGGGCAAGACTATGGTTCCGTTAAGGTGTCGCGGGCAGCGCTGCTTCCTTCGCAAGCACGCCTTGCAGGTCGGCGATCCGCACCCGCAAATCATCCAACTGTTTTGCGCTTGGATCGAGCTGCTCGATCGCTGTCAATATCTGGCCCGCACGAACTGCTTCCTTGTCAGTCAGTGCTGCTGAAGCAGCCGTGGACAGGCGCTTGACGCGCGCATCCACTGCGGTCATCAAACGTCGTGCTTGATTTTGCAATTTCGCCTGATCATGGATGACAGCAAAATAGGTGATCAGTGCACGCGATAACGGCAGATCGTCCACGCCGTCTTTTTGCAATGCCAGCAACTGCGGCCCGACCGAGTTAATGTCATGACGCGCGACCGCAAGCAAATACCATTTGCGTTCTTCATCAGAACTCGGACGCAAGGCTTCCAATGCCCGCCATTGCCCTTGCTGATAGAGCAAGTAAGCGGTGGCGGCGCGGCGCTCCGATTCGTCGGCCATGCGCGCCAGTATTGCTTTGGCTTCGGAAAAGCCATTTATCGCGGCGAGCGCTTCGATTTGCCTGCGATGTATGCGATCTGGCCACTGCTCATGCTTCGCGTAGAGCTTGATTGCGTCATCGCGCCTCTCCTCGAACGACAACACCTCATAATCGAGCGTACGCGCCAACGGTTCGTTTAATACTTGAAGCTGACGCAAGACATGGCGCGCCGAGGTCGCGTCATCCCATCGCAAAAACACCAGCCCAGCATCATAGAGCTGCTGGGGTGCCTGGTCCGGTTTTAAGTAGGGCACGACATCGAATTTATAGGTGCCGGTAATGAAGTCGTAAGGATTTTCTGCACCTTCCGGCACGTCGATCAGTCGCGCAAGACGCACCTCAGACAACAGATTTGTATCGCTATTCATCGGCCCATCGGCGGTGGTCGTCGCCAGGGCTTCGCGGCGTGACAACGCAAAGTAAGTAATCAAATCGTCGGGGTTGCGCAACTCATAGTGTTCCAGCGCGGCTTTGATCTGGGGATTGTCCATGCGCGCAGCAATACGGGGGTAATCGAAGGTCAGTGGCCGATCTGAACCAAACAACATGAAATCACCCGTGTACAAATTCGAGAACGTAATTCCTTCCGGAAACACGGTAAAAAAGGCTTTAAAAATCGCCCGCAAGGTAGTGGCATCCATGTTGAACATATTGACCCACTGCCCATAGATGCCGCCTGGATTCAAGCGCGTGCGCACCAGCTCAAAAAATTCTTTAGTGAATACATTGGCGGCACCCGCCAACCAGGGATGCGACGCCTGTGCGGCAACAATGTCGTAACGCGTTGGATCGAGCAGCAAGGTATTACGCGCGTCGTTGTACTCCAGATGGACACGCGGATCTTGCAGCGCGGGGATCTCGCCTTTGACGATGGCACGCCCCGCGTCGATGATCGCGGGCTCAAGCTCGACTACCCGGATCGACTCCAGATCGGTGTAAGTCAGGGCGCGGGTCGTGACTCCTCCACCGAAGCCGACAATGAACGCGGAGCGAGGTTTTTCATGCAAAAAATACGGTACCAAACCCAGCAGTTGTTCCACCAAGCGCGCGTGCGTTGGGTCCTTCATGTCGATCATGGATTCATTGAGCCCGTTGTTCTGCAACTTGGCGAGCTTGCCGTCGTAGCTGACAGCACTGATCACACCGGCTTTGCCTTCCTTCAAAAAAATAAACTCCGGCTTGCGCCCGACCCGCACGTCATCATCATATTTATAGGCCACCGAACTGATCATCGCCTTGTAGTCAAGATGCGGCACAGACCAATTCAACCCCACCGCCGCGATGGACACACCGGCTGCAATCATGGCTCCGACGCGCCCCGGGGCCGGAATCGGCAGAAACAACAACGGCAGCGCGAGAATCAGCAACGCGCCGGACGTCAGCAACACGTCGGTGCCGAATTCTGGAATCACATAGAATCCCGCCAGAATGGCGCCGATGATGCTGGCCAGGGTATTCACTGCGTAGGCTCGCCCGACACGCGTGCGCACGCCGCGCAAATCCACGCAGTAAAGCTTGAGATTCAGTGGGAACAGCGCGCCGAACAGGAACGTCGGCACAATCAATAATAAGAACACGACCAAATATTTTACGGCGTAAATGACCGGCGCCGACGCATCCAGATAATTCACGCCACTGTAAATGTTAGGCACGACACTGAGCCCCGCGCGCGTCAGCAACAACGCGAGCCCAAGTGCAACCAAGCCGCCTGACAACCAGACATGGGGGGTGCGCAAATGTTCCAGCCGCGATTTAATCCACCATGATCCTGAAGCGATGCCGATCAGGAAAACAGTCAAGATCGCAGCGAATCCATAGATAGTCGTGCCGGTAAAAATTGCCAGATATTTGGTCCAGCCCACTTCGCTTGCGATCGCCACCAACCCAGTGCAGAACAACACCACGAGCGAAACACCAGGCAAAAACGTGCTCGGCGTGATGATGTTACTTTGCGAGTGAACGTCAACCGCAGGCTCCGGCTCCACTGGCAGTAAGCGTAAATTGCGGTTGAGCCCCCAAGCCATGACTGCGATAGCCATGTTCAATGCAAAAGCAATATAGATCGCGCCGTCCAATCCCCACTGTGGAATAAATACAAATCCGGACAGGCTAGCGCCCAACACTGCACCGGCAGTGTTAATGCTATATAGAGCGCTTAGCCCTCCACCGATTTCGGTAGATTTGCGGATCAGAAGGGCGGCGATCACCGGGAATGTCGCCCCCATGCAGAGGGTTGGCACCACCAACAAAGCCATGGTGATAAGGAATTTGGCAGTGAGGGTGGACCCGTAGGCAGGCAACTGGGCCATGAGGCTATCGAGGTTCAACAGCACCGGGAGTAGCAACAATCCCGATAACCCGATCACCAACTCCAGAGCGATATATACGCGTAAATCATTGATGCGATTCCGGGTGATTTTCTCCGCTGAGTAACTGCCCAACGCCAAGCCAAGGAAAAATGCCGCCAACACCGTGCTGATGGCAGCGCTGGTTGATCCCATGCTGTGGCCTAGCAAGCGCACCCACGTCACTTGATAAGTCAAACTAGCGATGCCCGAAAGCAATAAAAACAGCGCGATCAAACGTCTCATAACAGATCAATGCTCCTTGTTATCGCCCGCGTAGATGGAGGTGGCATACGGGTCGGCCGCTGCGTAATGTGCAACGACAACGGGTGAAACTCAAATACCGATTGCAATACACCGCCTCGGCGTAGATATGAGCTATGTGTCCAGACGTCCCATGCAACCGGATACTCTGAATTTTGACGCGCCATAAGGGCATCTGCTAAGGTGCCGGATGCTCTCAAGGCTTTTTTGGAAGCAGGTCCGTTGGTTAACGAACAGTAGTTCGCTTAACTAATGCACTACTGTTCAGCTGTACGTTTCTTTCTCAAGTTTAACTTTAACTTTGAAATATTGGAGGCTCTATGGGCGGTGGCGGAATGGGTGGTGGTATGGGTGGTATGGGTGGCATGGGTGGCATGGGCGCAGCTCCAGCAGTTCCAGCAGTTCCAGCAGTTCCAGCAGTTCCAGCAGTTCCAGCAGTTCCGGCAGCTCCCGCTGGTGGTATGGGTGGCGGCATGGGTGGTGGTTGTTAAGATCGCTTACCTCATGAGGCCTGTTTCTGCATAACATTAGTTGAATTGTGCAAAGTGACCGGAAACATGACGTGGCACGTGCCAGGTCATTGCTAAATAAAAAGGGATTTCTCGCTACGAGAAATCCCTTTTTATTTAGGGTCGCTGCGCTTTAAAGAAAGATCTTCGTGCTCTAGCCTTCCTGCGGGTGGAACTGCGTCACAAAAACGATGATTGCCGAGCCACAAAATGTCATGCTAAGTTTTACGAACTCCCAACAAGGGAGTAACCGTTAAATCGGAGCACAACCGATCTAACGGCCAACTGAAGATTTATACCTATCTTTGACTAACTTGATTTGGAGGTACTTATGGGCGGTGGCGGCGGTGGTATGGGTGGTGGCGGTATGGGCGGTGGCGGTATGGGTGGCGGTATGGGTGGTGGCGGTGGCGGTGGCGGTGGCGGTGGCGGTGGTGGTGGCTAAGCACCGAAACCCGAGTCACTCAACGCTAAAACTACTAGCATTGTTTTGCTAGAGCAGCTCGTACTCCCTCGCGGATAACCCGCAAGAGAGCGAAAACATAAAAAGGGACCGACAAAAGTCGGTCCCTTTTTATTTTGCGGGGTCGAAGACCGGTTTACTGCGCCCGGTTTGCCAGTCAACGGCGACTTTATAACCTGGATGAATCTGCAATAAATGCTCGTGCCGATCCACCGTCAGGGTGCCGTCGCCATTGAAATAGGCGACGCGATCCGCCGACTTGAGCGACGAATGGCGGTGCGCGATCAATATCGTGGTGCGGCCGTTACGCAGTGAATTCATCGCCACGCTCACGGCTTGCTCGCTTTGGCTGTCCAGTGCCGAGGTGGCTTCATCCATGATCAAAATCGGCGCGTCGCGCAAAAAGGCTTGTGCAATCGCAATACGCTGCTTTTGCCCGGTGGACAAATTGGTTCCACCGACGCCGATCCGGGCGTCCAACCGCTGCGGCAATTGTTCGATAAAATCCCAAGCTTGACTCGCACTACACGCAGAAATCAACTGTGCTTCGCTCGCTTCCGGCGCGTACATCAATAAATTTTCACGCAATGTTCCGCTCACGACGTAGGGTTCTTGCCAGACGATAGCGACATTACGCCGCAAAGCTTCCAGCCGCAGACTGCGCACATCAATGCCATCGATCAAAATCCGCCCACCGGTCACGTCGTAAAAACGCAGCAGCAATAACGCCAGCGTCGACTTGCCGCAGCCGCTGGGACCGACCAAGGCAATCGTCTCGCCTACGGCGACGTGCAAACTGATCCGGTCAAACAACAACGTGCTGCCTGGGTAACTAAACGAGACGCCTTCGAATACGATGCCGCCGTGGATTTTCTGTACGTCGCGCGCGTCGGGCGCTTCAGACACCAGCGGCTGCGCATGTAAAACTTCCAACACTCGTTGGGCTGCGCCTAGATTTCCCATGGCTTGAAAGACGATGTCGGCAAGACCCCGGGACGGGACGGTAAGGTAGCCGAGGAACAACAAGAAGCTCACGAGGTGGCCCGCGCCAAAACGTCCTGCACGGATGCCATCCAACCCCAGAAAAACAATTAACAGCCCGGTAGCATAAATCAGAAATGAAAAACCGATCATGAAGCCAATGTCGACAACGCGCTCTTTCATTGCCCAATGGCGTGCGACCTCGAACACCGTATGGTGTCGACGCGTGATAAAGCCTTCGGCGTTTGCGCTGCTAATGCCGCGCAGATTGCTTAACGCTTCTTCTTCGAAGCCGATCAAATCGCCGCGCTTGGCAACAAATTGCTCGGCGGCATGCCGTTTGCGACTTCCCAGCGCGCGCTGGTGAATCACGAACAGGGGCGTCACCACCAATGCAACGACGGCGAGCGAGGTATCAATCCAAAACAACATGGAGATATAAATCGTCGCCGTCAAAATGTGCGACAACGTGTACAACGGCGCATCGACAATGGTGCTTTTTATACTGTCAACGTCGTTACCCAGGCGCGCCAGCAAATCGCCTTTTGACCAGCGATTTGCGGCTGGAAATGAAACCTGCACCAAGCTCGCGATCAATGCATTACGAATTCGGCCGATGCTGCTTAGCCCCAACCACTGAGTTAACCATGAGCCGACCAATTGCATGGCCTGATTGATCACGATCACTACAGCAAACCAGACCAACACCTGCATGACTTCGTCGAACTGGCCCTTTTGCACCAGGTCAAACGGCAGGCCGATCAACCAGATCATCAGCGTATTGGTAATGACGGCAATGACGATGGTGAACGCATCCGCCAGCACAGCCAGAATATCCGGCGCGACAAACGGCGCGAAGCGGCGGTAGGTTCTCCAGAGATGGAGAAGAACATTGGATGAACCAGGATTTGACATGGGTTTTTAAACGATGCGCAGCGTGTATAGCACTATAACGAATTCTGAAATCAGAGCAAAAAAAAGCCCCACCAAAATACGGTGGGGCTTTGCTTCACAGCGTGATGCGTCGTCGTAACGACTACATCATGTCCATACCGCCCATACCACCCATTCCGCCACCGCCGCCGCCTGTGGAAGATTTCTCATCCTTCGGCGATTCAGCAATCATGGCTTCGGTGGTCAGCATCAAACCGGCAACCGAACCGGCGTTCTGCAACGCAGTGCGGGCCACTTTGGTCGGATCCAGAATGCCCATCGCAATCATGTCACCGAACTCACCGGTTGCGGCGTTGTAGCCGAAGTTACCTTTGCCTTCTTTGATCTTGTTGACGATCACCGAGTGCTCTTCGCCAGCATTGGCCACGATCTGACGCAGCGGCTCTTCCATGGCGCGACGCGCAATGTTGATACCGACATCTTGATCATGGTTGGCACCGGCCAATTTCGCGATCGCCATCTGTGCACGCACCAAGGCCACGCCGCCGCCAGGAACCACGCCTTCTTCAACTGCGGCGCGGGTGGCATGCAAAGCATCTTCGACGCGGGCTTTCTTTTCTTTCATTTCAACTTCGGTAGCTGCACCAACCTTGATGACGGCCACGCCGCCAGCCAACTTGGCCACGCGCTCTTGCAGCTTTTCTTTGTCGTAGTCGGAGGTTGCTTCTTCGATCTGCGCACGCACTTGCTTCACGCGCGACTCGATATCCTTCGGCTTGCCAGCGCCGTCGATGAGCGTGGTGTTTTCCTTGGTGACGACCACTTTCTTCGCGCTGCCCAAATCGGCAAGCGTGGCTTTTTCGAGGCTCAAACCGACTTCCTCGGCAATCACCTG
>JANMQQ010000453.1:0-1716 GCA_031370545.1 Gammaproteobacteria bacterium | reverse complement strand
CAGGTGCAAGGTGGCATAGCAACATTCCCCGTTGTAGCAAAAATCGAAGATTTTATTCGACGTCGCGGCGAAGACTTTCGCAGCGGCGAACCGTTGTACCCGGTGGGTCGCCGCATTACGTCGATGGATATCGCGTTGCTGGCCGCCGCCGGTGTGAGCCAGGTTGAAGTGTATGACAAACCCACGGTGCTGGTGGTCGCCACTGGCGACGAATTGGTGCCGCCAGGGTCAGCGTTGCAAGCCGGGCAGATTTACGAGTCCAATCGGGCCGCGACTATCGCGCAGTTACGGCAGTTAGGCGCGGAAGTCATCGACGGCGGCATTGTCAAAGACAACGCAGCAACCTTGCACAGCGTGCTGGTCGGTGCGGCGGATTACGATTTCGTCATCACCAGCGGCGGCGCTTCGGTGGGCGATCACGATGTAGTCAAGCAAGTATTCGCGCAACTCGGCAGCATCGAATTCTGGCGTGTGAAAATCAAACCGGGCAAGCCACTCGCATTCGGTCGCGTCGGCGAAAAGACACACTTCTTCGCGCTGCCGGGCAACCCGGTGTCGAGCTTGGTCACCTTCAAACTGTTCGTCGAGCCTGCGCTCAAGACCTGGCACCACGGCGTGTGGGCGTGGATGGAGCTCGCCGCGACGGTTGAAAATAATTTTCATCGCTCGCCGGGGCGCATGGAATTTTTGCGCGGGCGCTTACGGACTGAGAACGGGCGTCTCTATGCGCAGGCGCTACCGGGACAGGGCTCGCACATGCTGGGCACATTGCGCTTGACCAACGGGCTGATAAAAATCGGCGAAGACTCGCTGGGGTTTAAGGCCGGGGATGCTGTTACGGTGGTGCCGTTGACGCTGGATTGTTAGCGGATGGAATGCTGCCGCCGTCACTTGTCAATATAAACAGTTCTGAAAGTTGGGGGGATCGTGGATCGAAAAATGGTTCTGACTCGTTATATTTTTGTTTGGGCTCCGCTTCTGGGTGTGGGTACGGTTGCGCACGCAGCTACCGAATTGGGCGTGGATTTAGGTTTTCGAACCGACAACTTAAAGTGGAGTATTCCCGGCGAGTTCACAGGCAATGACGGTAATTTTTACCAGCAAAATATCGTCTCTGAACTCACCTGGAAAAATGTCAAGTCTAACTATCTTAGTGGTCACGGTACATATCAAGATGGGCAGCTCGTTGTGCGCGGAGATTTTGGATACGGAATGATCGACAGTGGTGACAATCAAGATTCCGACTACCGAGGGAATAATCGCACGCAAGAATTTTCGCGCTCAAACAATAAATCGAATGGCGATCATGTGAGCGATATGAAAATTAGTTTCGGACTGAAATTTGGCCTTATGGCGGACGAAGTCACGGGATCGAAGTTACAGCTTACGCCAATGGCGGGTTTGTCCTCGCATGTGCAGAGTTTGCGCATGACGAACATGAGGCAGACTGTTTCAGAGCCACAATATGCGCCGGTGGGACTTACCCCGTATGCTGTTGGTAGTTATCGTGGACTTAACAGTAGCTACGAAGCTAATTGGAAAGGGCCATGGATAGGCATTGATGCTTTATTTCAGGTCGATCACCAGATCGCTCTGGGCGCAGTGATCGAGCATCATAAAGCGGATTACTCGGCCAAGGCGAATTGGAATCTGCGCAGTGAATTTGCGCATCCAAAGAGTTTCACGCACAACGCAACGGGCGATGGCAATGTAATC
>JANMQQ010000420.1:0-10958 GCA_031370545.1 Gammaproteobacteria bacterium | reverse complement strand
CAGGTGCATGCCCGGCGCAGTCGGCGCTTCAACTGCCGACCATACCAGGCTGCCGCTGTCGTACACGTCCAGCCACAACAACACAGTCTCGCGCACGTGCGGTGAATTCGGCTCGATTCCAGAACGCAGCACCACGCGCGGCATCATCGCACCGGGCTCCTGCACGATGATCGCCAATGCCGGACTGCGTGCATGCAAAATGTTGAGCTCGGGTATCTTCAGCCGACCGCCGTGCAACGGATAGAGCGTCGCGGTCAGCGTTTCCACCCGGCCATCACCCTGCTCGGTCCGGGTATTGCGTGAAATATCGACGGCGTAAAAGTCAGTATTCAGCAGGTCCAGCGACAGCCCATCCAACATCGGTACGGCACCGTCGCTGCGAGCGGAAATTTCCAACTGCAGCGATTCGCCTAAGCTCAACGTGGATCGGTCAACCCGCGCGGTGAGCGTGGTCGCCATCGCGGTGTGAGCTGCGATGAGCAGCAGCATCGAGAGAACAGCTCTTACCATGGCGGCAATTTCTCTGCCGATGGACCTGCGCGCTGTGCGTCGAGTTTGATCAGCTCCTTCAGCATTGCGCTGGGTTGGTCTTTCACCAGTTCGAGTTTCTTCAGCGCAGCGCGGTAGTCGCGCTGCGCATCGGGCGAGGTATAGCCAGACGCCGGGTTGGTACCTAGCGCGGCATTCGAAGTCGCGCGTGCAGCGTCGGTCGTCGCCGCATCGCGCGAAGCGTCTGGGCCGACACGTTCGCGTGTGGTATCGAAATCGACCGGTGCATCATTGTTACTTTCCTCCGATGCATTGCCGAAAATGCGTTGACTGCGCCGACCGGGAATCCCCGCAGACTCAGGGCCGGGTTTTGATATTTTTTCCAGGCGGGCTAACGCGCGCGCCATATTTGCATTCGCCTTCGGATCGTCAGACCGCAACTCCAACGCACCTTGGTATGCGTCAACCGCCGCTGGATAGTTTTTGGCTTGAAAATAGCTGTTGCCAAGATTAAACATCGCATCGGCACGCTGGCCGTCAGCGCGCGCATTGAGCAACGCCGCAGTAAATTGCTCGACCGCCTCGGCATAGCGTTGGCGTCGATAGGCGGCGGCACCTTCGCCGATGCGCGCGTCATAGCCGCGCTGGTCGTGATAAAGAAGTTGCGCCAGTGAATAATTTTTGTCGCGATACGCGGTGTACGCTTCGGCGGCGTCGGCCGCCTGCGCCGGATTCGCGTAACTGCCTCCCATCGCGACAACCCACAGCATGACCAATGCATGTGGTGCGCGTTGCAACCAACGACCGGCCTCCAGCGATAACACCAAAAACAGAAGAGCCAGGAACAGACAATATGGATACAACTCCCGCCACGCGCGTACCTCGCTGCGCGTCGGCACCGCGCCGGGCAATGTGAGCAAGCCGTGTTCGTACAACGCCTGTCCATCCGCGTCACCGTCGCGGACAAATTCCACGCGACCACCGGTGGACTCTGCAAGTTGGCGCAGTGCGCTGTCATCGGGACGACTGATGAGCGGCGCGCGTGCTTCAACGGTTGTAATCGGCGCACCCGCGCGACTTGCCGCGACCAGCACATATAATGTCACGCCCTGCACATTTAATTTCTTGACCGCTTGACTGGTCGCGACTCCGCGCGCGCCGCTCAACATATCGGCTTCGCCGTCGGTGACCAACAAT
Organism: Gammaproteobacteria bacterium; assembly: GCA_031370545.1. Lineage (GTDB taxonomy): Bacteria > Pseudomonadota > Gammaproteobacteria > SG8-11 > SG8-11 > UBA6921. Next base: position 9,272 of record JANMQQ010000420.1, on the reverse strand, counting down.
ATCGCGCGGGATTTCGCTGCGCGTGGCGGCAACTGCTGGCGGGCAAGCTCCAACGCGGCGGCGAGATTTGAGCCCGGCACCGCAAACAATCCAGGCTCGGCGAGATCGAGATAGTATGCGAACGCTGCATAGTCGTGAGTCAGCGGCGCGAGCAAACCCGCCGTGCCCGCGAACGCGATCAGCCCGAACTGCTCACCGTGCAGGCGACGCAGAATATCGGTGATTTCCAGTTTCGCGCGTTGCAGGCGCTGCGGCGAAATATCCGTGGCCTGCATGGATGCGGAAACGTCCAGCACCAGCATGATGTCAATGTCGTGATCCGATTCCAAAGCACCATCGGGCGTCACCTGAGTCAACGGTAAACGTGGTCCGGCGGCAGCACAGGCCAGCGTAATCCACGCAAGTATTGTCAACACGCGCTTCCAACGTTGGCCGGGTTGGCGCGCGATACCGCTAATCGCCCACGGTCGCAGATGAGGGTCAGCGTAGCTCAGCACCCGCTCACGTTGAAATTTAGCCAGCACGGCAAACGCTACCGGCTGTAGCGCCAGTAACAGCCACCAGAGATTACGCCATTCGAGCTGTGCGAAATCGTTCGGGTCGGTCACACGCTGCTCCGCAGTTGAAGAGCGCGCCCGGTCGTCAACAGCGCTATCGCCAGCAGCAAGGGCAACACGTACCACTCTGTCACTGCCCGATGAGTTGCGGGACGCACAACGCTTTTTTCCAGTGCGCCGATATCCTGGATCACCGCGTTCAGCGTGCTGGAATTTCCGGCGCGGTAGTAACGTCCCCGCGTGAGTTCTGCGATGTCGCGCAACCCGGGCTCGACAATTTCAGAGTTGGTCGTTGCATTCGGCAGCGTTGGCGCGTCCCCACCGATTTGTACGCAGTACACCGGTGCGCCCATGCGCCGCGCGAGCTCCACCGCTTCCGCCGGGCGCATCTCGCCTGCGGTGTTGTCACCATCCGTCACCAGAATCAATGCCGGACGCTCGCGCCCCTGCAATTTAACTTGCTTGAGTGCCAGACCGAGCGCGTCGCCGATGGCGGTGTTGTCGCCGACAATTCCGGCTTGCACGCGCTTGAGGGAAGCAACAACCAACCCATGATCGAAGCTCGGCGGTACCAGCGTGCTTGCACTACTGCCGAACACCACCACACCAAAGCGATCTTCGGGCCGGTGCTCGACAAAATCGTTCATGATGCCTTTGAGCACCGTCAAGCGCTCGACCGGTTGACCGTCGAGTTCAAAATCACGAATGCTCATGGTGATCGAGGTGTCGAGCAGCAGCACAATATCGCGACCTTGCGGCGCTTCGGGAATCCAGTCACCCACGGTCTGCGGCTGGGCGAGCGCCACGCACAACAATAACGTCGCGACATGGCTCCACAAGACACTGCTGCGAGGGTGATGCGTATCGCGCCCGACAGCTAAAGCTGACCCGAGGTTGGGATGAGCCAGCGTGATAGCGCTTACGCCAACATCATCGGCGTAGCCCCGCCGCCGTGTAAGCACCCAATAACCCAGAAACACCGGGATCAGCAGTAACCAATAGGGCGTCTGAAATACCAGCATCAGCGTGACCGCCGTGCCCAAGCCATGGCTTCGCGCAACAAGGCGTCGCCTTGCATCGGGTCAAGTTCGCTGCCGGGTTGATAGCGCAAAATATCAAGACGCGATACAAAATCCAGCCACGCATTGCGCTGTGATTCGTCATGTGTTTTTTCGGGGAGCGTACCCAGGCGATGAGTTTGCAAGCCGGTGCGTAGCTCAAACGCAATCGCGTATGCCAGCGCGCGCGTGTTCATATGCCCGCTGGTAACGTCGCGGCGTAACTGGCGCAGTCGGCGCAGCGTGCGCCGCCGATGCTTGCTGCGCAGCCACCAGCGCACAATGACCAGCACACTGAAAATCAACATGATCAAGATCACAATCACCAGCCACGCATGCGATCCCTGCGTTACGACGGGTAGGGGCTCGACAATATCGGCCAGCTCGGCAGATAACTCGTTCATGCGGATTTTTTCAGCAAGTCGTCATTGGTCATGCACACATGCAGCATGATGCCCGCACGCGCTAACAGCGCGTGTTGCGCTTGATGTAGTTCTCTTGACTCAGTGTTAAATGTCATACGCACGGCCGTGCTGTGCGTGTCCAGCCGACCGTGTTCGCCGGAACTGATGTCGGTAAATTCGCGCAGACCCACGTCTGGTAATTCGCATTCCACCGGGTCCAGAACTTGGTAAGCGCTGACTTGATGTCGTGCTGCGAGACGCGCGAGCTCGGGGAAATCTGCGGCGCTGAATTGGCGCAGATCGCTGATGAATACCACACGCGAGCCCAACGGTAATTGCGCGTTCAACGTACGCACGATGTGTGTCAGCGAGGGCGCCAATGAACTGGCCTCGTTTGATAACGGCGGGCAGGGCGCAATGGCTGCCTGTACCACCTGCAACACGCCCGCTTCACCTGCACAGCTCGGCAGCGTGATGGGCTCCGGTTGCCACAACGTGACCCCTATGGGGATATGACTGCGGGCATTTACAAATGCTAACAGTGCGGCAATCCGCGCCGCTTGCGTCACTTTTAGTTGGGTGCGCGTGCCGAAACGCATGCTGGCACCACGATCCAACACCAGATGCAATTGCGGCTGGTGTTCTTCGCGGTAAGTTTTGATGAAGGCTTTGCCGGTGCGCGCAGTGGTGCGCCAGTCCATGCGGCGCACGTCGTCGCCGGGCTGGTAGGGCCGCGCCGCTTCAAAGTCAAGACCTGAGCCCAACGTAGCGGAACGGAAATCGCCGCTTTGCGGGTGGTGAACGTCGCCTGCATGCGGCCACGCCAGAGGTAAGTTTTGCGCGCTGCGCAGAATTTCGGCGAGCTGTTCCGGGCTTAACAGTGGGGTGTTGACTGCAGCGGATGCGTCGCGTGGCTGCTCGCGGCCGACAACGCGACGCCATACTTCTATGATCGCGTTGCATCCAGAGTTGAAACTCATCTCAGCCTCAATATCATCATTCAACTCCCCCTATTCTCAAGGCGGGAGGAAGTCGCAGTTTCTCCCCTCCTCATTTTCGAGGCCGCTCTCGCGCATCCCTGCGCTTCGCGGCACTTGCACATCCTGTGCGGCGGAGGGTGGACGCGCAGCGGACGGGGTGGTTGTTCAATGTTCTCATCATGCCACCGACCACCTCACCCCTTCGGGGCACCCCTCCTCGAAAATGAGGAGGGGAGGATACGATGCCGACGAAAATCCCTCCCACAAAATGTCATGCTCACGGCACCGGCACGACATCCAGCAATTGCTTCAACAGCGAATCGCGCGTGACGCCTTCCAGGCGCGCGTTGAATTTCATGATGATGCGGTGACGCAGACAGTCCGGCACGACGTCGATAATATCGTCTGGGGTCACGTAGTCATGTCCTTGTAAATAGGCATGCGCGGCAGCGGCGCGCGCCACCGCCAGTGATCCGCGCGGGCTCGCGCCGACTTCAACAAAGCGCTCCAAATCCGGTAGCCATTGATCCAGTGCGCGTGTTGCGGCAGTCACACTCACGATGTACCGCTCCAGCATCGGGTCGATATGCACTTGTGCCACTTCGGCGCGTGCGGCCAGCACGGTCGCAACGTCAACCACCGGCGCCTCGGCGGCAACATTGCCGCTTGCCAGACGGCGTCGATCACGTTGCAGGATTTCCAGCTCGTCGTCGAGACCTGGATAATCGAGCACGACGTGAAGTAAAAAACGGTCAAGCTGCGCCTCCGGCAACGGATAGGTGCCCGCTTGCTCGAGTGGATTCTGGGTCGCCATCACCATGAACAGCTCGGGTAATGCATGCGTTTTTCCGCCCACCGTGATCTGGTGTTCCTGCATCGCCTCCAGCAACGCCGACTGCACTTTAGCGGGTGCGCGGTTGATTTCATCGGCCAGAATAATTGCGTGGAACAGCGGCCCGCTGACAAAACTAAAATCACCCCGCTGCGGATTGTAAATATCGGTGCCGGTCAGATCGCCTGGCAATAAATCCGGCGTGAACTGGATGCGCTGGAATCCGGCGTGCACGCCGGCCGCGAGCGTTTTCACCGCTGTGGTTTTGGCAAGACCTGGCACACCTTCGACCAGCACATGCCCGCCGGTCAGCAGGCCGATGATCAAACGATCAAGTAAATTGGCTTGCCCAACGATGACGCGTTGCAGGTAAGCGCGCAGTTCCAGAATTTTTGATTGATGAATCATCAGCAACCTACACCACGCTTTTCACAAGCAAGCCGATCACTGCGCAAGCGGCAATGACTTCGATCACACCCCGCTTGAATCGAATCAGTGCGACGGCCGCAGCTAACGCAATTAAAGCGGAAATCCAGTCGAAACGACCCGCAAAGCCGCCGGGCCACACCACGTGATAACCAAAAAACATCGCCAGATTCAGAATCACACCGACCACCGCCGCTGTGATCGCGGTCAGGGGTGCAGTGAACTTGAGATCACCATGCGTTGATTCGACCAACGGACCACCGGCCAGAATAAAAATAAAAGAAGGCAGGAAAGTAAACCAGGTCACGACCATTGCAGCGACCGCCCCGGCCAGAAACAGCGCGTCGGGACCCAGCGCAGCTTTGACGTAACCGCCGACAAAGCCGACGAAGGCCACCACCATGATCAGCGGCCCGGGTGTGGTTTCACCCAGCGCAAGCCCGTCGATCATTTGCGTCGCCGTCAACCACTGGTAGTCAATAACCGCGCCCTGATAAACATACGGCAGCACCGCGTACGCGCCGCCAAAGGTAAGTAGCGCAGCCTTGGTGAAAAACCAGCCCATCTGGGTCAGCGCGCCGTCCCAACCGTAGCGCATCGCCAACACCGCCATCGGCACCGCCCACAACAGCAGACCGACCACCGCCACCCCAATTAGTCGAGACCCGCGGAAGCGGGCAAAGTCTGGCGTCGGCGTGGTGTCGTCGATCAGCGCCGCGCCAAATGATTTACCGGTTTTACCGTGACCACCGCCGGTCTTGAATGTCTCGGGTGAAATCCGGCCACCTACATATCCGATCAACGCCGCACCGGCAATAATCGCCGGAAACGGCACGTGAGCTGCGAAAATCGCCACGAATGCGGCGGCGGCAATCGCCCACAGTACATTGTTCTTCAACGCACGCGAGCCGATGCGATAGGTCGCTTGCACGACGATGGCGGTGACCGCCGGTTTGATGCCGTAAAACAATCCAGCCACCCACGGCACATCGCCGAACGCGATGTACACCCAAGACAAGGCAATCAACATGAACAGCGACGGCAACACGAATAATCCGCCCGCGACGATACCGCCCCAAGTGCGGTGCATGATCCAGCCGATGTAGGTGGCAAGCTGCTGCGCCTCCGGTCCGGGCAAGACCATGCAGTAATTCAACGCGTGCAAAAAGCGCCGCTCGGAAATCCAGCGCCGGTTCTCGACTAATTCCTGATGCATAATGGCGATCTGCCCGGCGGGACCACCGAAGCTGATGAAACCCAGCTTGAGCCAGAAGCGAAAGGCTGCCCAAAAGCTCACCGCAGCGGGTGGTGCGCTGATGGTGGTCGCCGAATTGGGAGCGGGTGTAATCATGGTGATCAGGCATTCCTTCTAGATGCGTATCCGGTACGGTGATCGTGCGCCGGGCGGGGCTGAAGGAGGTTAATACAGCGTCGTTTAATGTCCTACGCGCACTTCACTATAGGTCGATAAAATTACAACTAGCTTTCATCCGCGTCGCGCTTGCTCCAGGTGCGACGATTAATCGCGTAGTCGGTAATCTGACCAACGAACGGAAACTTCAACATGCCCGGCAGGCGATCCACTTGGCGCGGATCGCGATAGCTGCGAATGCCGATGGTCATGTGCTCGTGTCCGGCGCGCGGCTGGTCGCGGTAGGTGCCGAACAGGCGATCCCACCACGGCAGGTTGAAGCCGAAATTGCTGTTGGTTTCGTCATCCGCAACCGAGTGATGCACGCGATGCATGTCGGGCGTCACCACCAGCCAGCGCAGCACACGGTCGAGCCCGCCCGGCAAACGCACGTTGGAATGATTGAACATGGACGATGCATTGAGCAGCACTTCGAAAATCACCACTGCGGCCAACGGCGGACCCAGCACGCAGATCACGGCAAACTTGATCAGCATCGACACGACAATTTCGATGGGATGGAAACGTGCGCCGGTCGTGACATCAAAATCCAGATCGGCATGATGCACGCGGTGCAGCCGCCATAGTGCGGGCACGGCATGCACCATCACGTGCTGCATATAAATCGAAAAGTCGAGAACCAGCACCGATGCCAGCACCGCCAGCCATGGCGGAATCTGAACATAATTGAACACACCCCAGCCGTGCTGCTGCGCGAACAGCGCCATGCCCACGGCAGCGGCCGGGAACAGCAGTCGCACGATGATGGTATTCAGAATCACAATGCCGAGATTGGCAATCCAGCGCCCCGCTTTGGGCTGGGTGAGCGCGCGACGCGGCACGAGAATTTCCCATGCCGCCATCAACGCGAATATGCCGAGAAAAAAACTTAAGCGGATCGCCGGTTCATGCTGGGTGATGAAGTCAGACACTGCGGAATTTGCGCATCAGGGATGGGCACGCTGGCGTTCGGCGGCCAGGCAGGCGTCAATGCGCGACTTTAAAATTGGAACGTAAAACGGCTTGACGATGTAGTCGTGGGCGCCCAGCGCCAAGCCCCGGGTCATCGCGTCGCTGCTGTCTTCACCGGACAGAATGATCACCGGCAGATGCGCAAAGCGCGAGTTCTTGCGAACCTGCTCCAGCAGCTGAAAGCCATCGACGTCAGGCATCATCAAATCCAGCAACATCAGATGAATGACTTCCATGCCCAGCACGCGCAATGCAGCGTCGGCGCTTTCGGCAGTTTTAACGATGTAGCCGATCTTGGTCAGCCGCTTGGCCAGCAAGTCACGATTGAGCGCCAGATCATCAACCGCAAGAATGCGGGCGCCTTCGGAGGTAACGCTGATTTTTCCCACACCCGCGCTGCGCTGCTGATTGGCCTTGGCAATGTGACCCCACACCCGCGACTTCAGCACCGCCATGTTGATGGGCTTGACAATATAATCCACCGCACCCAACTTGATGCAGCGCATCACGCTGTCGACGTCGTTGTCGGCGGTGATCATCATCACCGGCATGCTGCTGTGGCCCGCATCCGCCTTGATCTGCTGCAACACTTCGAATCCGTCCATGTCGGGCATCATCAAGTCCAGCAACATCAAGTCGAAGCGTTCCTGGCGCAAAATCTCCAGCGCTTGCTTGCCGCCACTCGCCGCCGCGACATGATAGCCCTCCTGCTCCATACGGCGGCTGAGCAGGTCACGGTTCATCTCATTGTCGTCAACGACGAGTACGGAGCGATTTAGCGCGAGCATGGCGACGTCAAATCATTTTCTAGCGGTAAGACAGGCTTCAATTTTCTTGAGCAAGCGGTCGAATTCCACCGGCTTGGTATCGTAATCGTCACAACCTGACGCCAGACCTTTTTCGCGATCACCGGCCATGGCATGCGCTGAAAGTCCGATCACCGGAATTTTGCGTGTGTCTTCCGCCGCTTTGAGACGACGCGTCACTTCCCACCCGTCCAGCACCGGCAGGCTCATATCCATCAAAATTAAATCCGGCAGTTCAGTAACAGTCAAGGTCAGCGCCTCACTGCCATCCGCCGCTATCACCACCTGAAAACCCTTACGCTCCAACCGCCGCGACAACATGTCGCGATTCATCTCGTTATCTTCGACGAGCAATATTTTTGCCACAGTCTGATCCTCCTGACTTACGGCCCCCGGTCTGAATTACACCTCTTCGAGCGGGTCGGTATAAAACTCCCGCACTTTCTTGAATTCTTCTTCGGTCGCCAGAAATGCTTCGGTGACGGATGGATCGAAATGATTTCCGGATTGGGTGACGATGATTTCGCGACTGGCTTCGTGGGTAAAAGCTTCTTTGTAACATCGCTTCGAAGTCAGTGCATCGTACACGTCACCCAGCGCAAGTACACGTGCGACCAAGGGGATCTCGTCGCCCTTCAATCCATACGGGTAACCTGAGCCGTCCCACTTTTCGTGATGGCCTCCAGCGATTGCCATGCCGGTGCGAATTAAGTCGTTACCTGGATACTCGCGATTGACCTGCAACAAGGTTTGCGCGCCGACAAAGGTGTGCGTGCGCATGATCACCCATTCCACTTCGGTCAATTTGCCGGGCTTCAATAACACCGCATCGGGAATGCCGACTTTGCCGATGTCGTGCAACGGGCTCGCGGCGTAAATGTTGTCGATGTATTTTTTTTCGATGACACCCTGGTAGCGCGGCGTGGTGGCGAGATAAACTGTCAAGATGCGGCAATATTCGCGCATGCGCTCCAGATGTTCACCGGTTTCGGGATCGCGCGACTCGGCCAGCTTCGACATTGCGAAAATCGCACCAAGCTGCGCTTCGGAAATTTCGCGCACTTGTTGCTGCACACGATTTTCCAGCTGAGTGTTTTGCTGTTCGATCTTTTCACGGTAACTTTCTTCCTGATCATGCAGGCGCTTTTTCTCAAGACATGCGCCCACGCGCGCCTTGAGCAGGGTCGGGTTGAACGGTTTGAGCACGTAGTCTTCGGCGCCCATTTCGATGCAGCGCACCACACTTTCCATTTCTTCCAGCGCGGTGATCATGATGATGGGAATGTGCCGCAGTGTCGGCGAAGACTTCATTTGCGCCAACACCTGATAGCCGTCGACCTCGGGCATCATGATGTCAAGCAGCACCAGGTCGTAGCCGCCCACGGCTACTTTTTCCAGCGCACGCCGACCGTTCTCGGCAATGTCAACACGGTAGCCGTCGCGCGCCAGCCGCCGCATCAGCATGTCGCGGTTCATCTCGTTGTCGTCAACTACCAACACCGAGGCAGGAATTACTGTCATGTCCGTAAACCACCTCTACCATCAACATAATTAAACACCCGGCGCCTCGCCTCCGCGCCGCGGCACATACGACGACACAATATCGCCGACCACTTCCAGCAATCGTTCACGCGCATCATCATGCTTGACCAGCACGCCCTTGATCGCACCAATACTAACTTCGCCGACGGCGGCGACTTGCGATGTTAACAACACCACCGGGATCGCGCGCCATTCTACTTTTTTGCGCAACTCGGCAAGAAATTCGACGCCGTCCATTTCCGGCAAAATCAAATCGAGCAAAATCAGCGCGGGCTTGTGCTTGC
>JANMQQ010000405.1:0-7442 GCA_031370545.1 Gammaproteobacteria bacterium | reverse complement strand
TACAGCTGATAGCGAAGCCTGACCATGAAAAACCCAACAACAAAAACCTCCTACCAACTCCCCGACGCCCTCGGCCATTTTGGCCCCTACGGTGGCCGCTTCGTTGCCGAGACGCTGATGCAGCCGCTGGAAGAACTGCGGCTCGCCTATGAGCATTACCGCAACGATCCAGAGTTTTGTGCGGAGCTTGACTTTGACCTGAAGCATTTCGTCGGGCGTCCGTCGCCGCTGTATTACGCGCAGCGCTGGAGTGAGACGCTGGGTGGTGCACGCATTTATCTGAAGCGCGAAGATTTGAATCACACCGGCGCGCACAAGATCAACAACACTGTGGGCCAGGCGCTGCTCGCCAAACGCATGGGCAAAAAGCGCGTGATTGCGGAAACCGGCGCGGGCCAGCACGGTGTAGCGACCGCAACGGTGGCGGCGCGCTTCGGTTTTGAGTGCGTGGTGTACATGGGGTCGGAAGATATTCAGCGTCAGACGATCAATGTGTATCGCATGAAGTTGCTGGGTGCGACGGTGGTGCCGGTGACGTCCGGTTCCAAAACGCTCAAGGACGCGCTCAATGAAGCGATGCGCGATTGGGTGACGAATATTGACAATACTTTTTACATCATCGGCACCGTGGCCGGGCCACATCCGTATCCGGCCATGGTGCGCGACTTTCAGGCGGTGATCGGCCGCGAGGCGCGCGCGCAGATGTTGGAACAAGAAGGCAAATTGCCGGACGCGCTGGTGGCATGTGTCGGCGGCGGGTCCAACGCGATGGGCCTCTTCTATCCATTTATTGACGACGCTGATGTAGCGATGTACGGCGTGGAAGCAGCGGGGGACGGCATGCACACGGGCCGTCATGCGGCGTCGCTGGGTGCAGGCAGGCCGGGCGTGTTGCACGGCAATCGTACCTATTTGCTGGAAGACGCCGACGGGCAAATTATCGAGACCCATTCGATCTCGGCCGGTCTGGATTATCCCGGCGTCGGCCCGGAACACGCGTGGCTGAAAGACGCGGGCCGCGCACAGTACCTGCCGATCACCGACGCCGAAGCGCTGCAAGGGTTTCACCAGCTCACGCGCCTGGAAGGCATCATCCCGGCGCTGGAGTCGAGTCATGCGCTGGCCTACGCGGCTAAACTCGCGCCGACGCTGCGCAAAGATCAAACTGTGCTGGTGAATTTGTCGGGACGTGGCGACAAAGATATTCACACGGTCGCGGGGCTGGAAGGAATAAAAGTGTGAACCTAGAATCCTCAGTTGACCGCTTCAAGGCGAAAGAAAGCTCATGATGAAATTGAAGTTTGTTCTTCAACTCCAGCTTACCCTCTGGATGAACGCCGCTACGGCACGCGCAGCGCACCTCCTTGTGCGCATGGCGGCGTTGCAACTCGTCCTACCTCGCGCAAAAGCCAGCGCGATAGGAATCATCGGAATAGCTCGCTATTCCTCCTTCTTGCGCCTTGCCCTGCACCCAAGGAGTCACACTGCGCATCCCGTCCAACTGAGGATTCTAGGTTGAATCGCATCGACGCCTGTTTTAAACGCCTGCGCGAGCAAAAACGTAAAGCCTTGGTACCGTACTTCACCGCCGGTGACCCGCATCCCGACACCACCGTGCCGATGATGCATGCGATGGTGGAAGCGGGTGCCGACATTATCGAAGTGGGCGTGCCGTTTTCCGATCCGATGGCCGACGGGCCGGTGATCCAGCGCGCCAGCGAACGGGCGTTGCTGCATCACGTCAGCCTGAAGCGGGTGTTTGAATTCGTGCGCGCGTTCCGCGTGAAGGACACCAGCACGCCGGTGATCTTGATGGGCTATTTGAACCCGGTGGAAGTGATGGGTTACGCGACCTTCGCCGAACAGGCGGCAGCGGCGGGTGTGGATGGCGTGATCACCGTCGACCTACCGCCCGAAGAAGCTACCGAGTTTGTGGCTGAGCTTGATCGTCACCAGCTCGCGCCGATTTTCTTGATCGCACCGACCTCGCCGCCGGAACGCATTAAAATGATTTGCAGCTTTGCGCGCGGTTTTGTTTATTACGTGTCGCTCAAAGGTGTGACTGGAGCGGCCAATCTTGACATTTCTGCGGTGACTGAAAAGCTCAAACAGATTCGTGCGGCGACCAACTTGCCAGTGGGCGTTGGCTTCGGCATCCGCGACGCGCAAACTGCCGCGAGTGTCGCCGCTGTTGCCGACGCGGTGGTGGTCGGCAGCGCGGTGGTGAAGCAAATTGAAGAGCACGGTGCCTCAGGCGCGGTGAACGCCGTTGCGAAACTGCTGCGGGAAATGCGCGCGGCGATGGACATTGGTAGGCTGGGTTAGCGGCAGCGTAACCCAGCATTTCGCCGAAGCTGGGTTTAGCAACCCAGCCTACAATTGTTAAAAATTGGATTACCGAACGAGGCACCAACCATGAGCTGGCTGAAAAACCTGATTCCTTCCACCATTCGCACCGAAGGGCAGCAGAAAAAAAATGTGCCGGAAGGTTTATGGACCAAGTGCGATGGCTGCGGGGCGGTTCTTTACAAGCCAGAACTGGAGCGCAACGTTCATGTCTGCCCGAAATGTTCGTTCCATATTCGCATCGGCGCACGCCAGCGGTTGGACGCGTTGCTCGACGAGGAGCCACGTATTGAGATTGGTGCGGATCTCGCGCCGATCGACATGCTGAAATTCAAAGACGGCAAAAAATATCGCGACCGTATTATTCAGGCGCAAAAAGAAACCGAAGAAACCGATGCCTTGATCGTGGTGCGTGGCCAGATCAAAGAGCTTCCGCTGGTGGTCGCCGCATTTGAATTCCGTTTTATGGGCGGTTCGATGGGGTCGGTGGTTGGCGAACGCTTTGTACGCGGCGTCAATGCCAGTCTCGAGTTCGGTATTCCCATGGTGTGTTTTTCCGCCAGCGGCGGCGCGCGCATGCAGGAAGGCTTGTTCTCGCTGATGCAAATGTCTAAAACCTCGGCGGCGCTGGCCCGCTTGTCAAAACGTGGCATCCCGTTTATCTCCGTGCTCACCGACCCCACCATGGGCGGCGTGTCGGCCAGCTTTGCGATGCTGGGCGACATCAATATCGCCGAACCCAACGCCCTGATCGGCTTCGCCGGGCCGCGTGTTATCGAACAAACCGTGCGGCAAACGTTGCCGGAAGGCTTTCAACGCAGCGAATTCCTGCTCGACCATGGCGCGCTCGATATGATCGTCGACCGCCGCGACATGCGTGACCGCCTCGCGCAGTTGTTGTCGATGCTCATGGGCAAGCCTGCGCCGTAGGCCGTAGGCTGGGTTAGCGCAGCGTAACCCAGCATTTTCTCCATGCGTTTCACCTCACTCCCCGACTGGCTCACCTGGCAGGAAACTCTGCACCCCAACGCGATTGATCTCGGGTTGGAACGCGTGCGCGCCGTCGCGCAACGCATGCAGTTGCTGCAACCTGCCTATGCGCTGATCACCGTCGGTGGCACTAATGGCAAAGGCTCGACGGTGGCAATGCTGGAGGCGATATTGCTTGCGGCAGGCTATCACGTCGGTGCATACACCTCACCGCATTTATTACGCTACAACGAACGCGTGCGTGTGAACGGCGTTGAGGCGAGCGATACGCAATTGTGCGCCGCGTTCGCACGGGTCGACGCCGCACGCGACGACATCTCATTGACCTATTTTGAATTCGGCACGCTCGCGGCGCTGGATATTTTTTCGCAAACTTGTCTCGATGTGGTCGTACTCGAAGTCGGCCTGGGCGGGCGGTTAGATGCAGTAAACATTCTCAATGCCAATGTCGCACTGGTCACCAGCGTTGCGCTCGATCACACTGAATGGTTGGGTCCCGACCGCGCAAGCATAGCGCGCGAAAAGGCCGGAATTTACCGCACCGGAAGGCCTGCGCTTTTCGGCGAATCCGATGTGCCGGACAGTCTGCAACAACATGCTGATAATATCGGCGCAAAATTGTATCGCTATGGCACCGAGTTCGGTGCGCGCCCTCGGGCCAACGCGTGGAGCTGGTGGGGGCCGGGCAGGGAGCGGCACGCCCTGGTATTACCGGCATTGCGCGGCTCGCATCAATTGCAAAATGCCGCAGGCGTGTTGATGGCGTTGGAATTGCTGGCAAGCCGCGTGCCGGTGACGCAAGCGCAGATCCGCACCGGCTTGATGACGGTGACGTTGCCGGGGCGCTTTCAGGTGGTGCCGGGGCCTATCACCCGTATTTACGACGTCGCACATAACCCGCACGGCGCTCATGCGCTGGCCCTGACCCTGCGCGCGCATGCATGCAGCGGACGTACCTTCGCGGTGTGCGGCATGCTGCGCGACAAGGACATCGCCGCCACTCTGGTTGAACTCACCGGATTGGTAGACGCGTGGTATGTCGCGCCGGTCAGCTCGCCACGCAGCGCCTCAGCCGACGCACTGGCAGATTCCGCGCGTGCGACCGACGCGGGTAAACCAGTGTTTGCATTCGCTGATATCGCCGCAGCCCAACAACGCGCGCTTGCCGACGCTCGCGACGGTGATCGCATTGTGGTGTTCGGCTCGTTTTACACGGTGGCGGCTGCGTTGCCCGCAAGCCTATAATCCTAGAAACGGCAGTTGACCGCTATAAGGCACAAGCAAGTGCGTACAGGTATTGATATTTTCGGCCATTGCATGCTTCACCCAGAAGGTGAGGCCCGCTACGACCTGAGCAGCACGCCCCGTTGTGCACATGGCTTCGTTGCAACTCGTCGGAATAGCTCGCTATTCCTCGCTCGTTGCGCCTCGCCCTGTACCCAACGGGTCGCACTCCGCAGGCCGTTCAACTGCCGTTTCTAGGATAATCAAGCCGTCGCAGCGCTAGTTGCCTTTCTCGACGTGAGGCGGTCTGCTACGATAATTCTCAGGATTCAGCAGGTGCAGGGTGACATCATGGCCGTTTCACTTAAGTCATTGGGTATCGAACGACTCGGGATCGAAGAGCGGCTGACTTTGGTTGAGGAGCTTTGGGATAGCATTGCCGCCGATAGCGCCGCAATTCCGCTGACGGTAGCTCAACGGGCGGAGCTTGACAGAAGAATCGCCGAGCACGAAAAATCCCCCGACGACGTTGTGCCGTGGGAAGAAGTTAAGAGTTCAATAACTGAACGTCTGAAAAAATGAATTTAGCGGTCGTTTTTCGGCACGCTGCGCGTCGCGAGTTTGATGAGGCGGCATTTTGGTATGAAGAGCGACAGTCCGGTTTGGGACTTCAGTTTGTATCGGAGATCAATCACGCTGTGGGTTTGGCATCGGAAATTCCGGAGCGCTTCCCCATCATGCATCGGGATGTTCGTTGTGTGCGGGCGCGCCGCTTTCCTTACTCGGTATTTTTCCAAATAGAATCTCAACGCATTGTCGTGCTGTCGGTATTTCATGCGCGACGTGACCCAAGTGTGTGGCGACAGCGCGCATAGCATGACATTTAATCGGGCGCGTTTACTTAAGTTGCTCACAGCAAATTCACTCGATCGGGAGCTGCAGTGCAAGATAACCGTTTTCGTAATCGCGTCGTGGGCGCGTTAGTGTTGGTGTCTCTCGCGGTGATTTTTATTCCGATGATTTTAACCGGACCCGGCAACATGGACGCGGGTTACCGTGGCCCGGTGATTCCAGCGGAGCCGGATTTAAAGTTCCCGGATAAAATTATCGACAAGCCGGTGGTGGCTCCGGTTGTGCCGACGCCGCGCATTACCGTTGTTGAGTCCGGCACCGCCGATGAAAATGAAGCGGAAGCCGCGCGTCGCGCGACGCTCCCGCCACCCGAAGTGTCAAAACCTGATGCCGTGCCGGAAGCGGCGGCGCCAAAACCTGAAGAACCTACAGCACCGCCGCGTGCTGCACCCGCCTGGGCGGTGCAAGTCGGCAGTTTCAGCAACAAAACCAGCGCGTTCAATTTACGTGACCAACTGCGTGCCAAAAAATTCGCGGCCTATGTTGAGTCAGTGCCGACCGCTACGGGACCGGTGTATCGCGTCCGGGTCGGACCCGAATTGCAGAAGGCGCTCGCCGAGGCGTTGCAAGCACGCATCGCCAAGGACACCGGGCAGAAGGGTATTGTGGTCAGTCACCGTTGAATTCAAGGATGAGTTACATATGACGTCATGCGCATGCATTTCTGCAATTAGAAAATTGTCATGAACTGGCTCGATATCGCCATACTCGTTGTCATCGCGCTGTCGGCGCTGTTTGGCGTGACACGCGGGCTCGTGCGTGAAGCACTATCGTTAGGCGGGTGGGTGCTTGCCACCTGGGTGGCATTGCAATTTTCGCCCTGGCTGTCTGATCTTCTTGCATCGTCAATCAGCATCGTGTCGCTGCGATTCTTCCTGGCGTTTGTCGGATTGTTCATTGTCACGCTGGTATTAGCCGCGTTGCTGAATCATCTGATTTCGCAAGCGGTGCGCAAATCCAGCCTCAGCGGCACTGACCGCGCATTGGGTGGATTATTCGGGCTGATGCGCGGGGTGGTCGTGGTTGGCGTGCTGGTCTGGCTGGCCGGATTCACCAAACTGCCGCATCAAATGGGTTGGGAACATTCCAGGCTGGCGGGTTACTTCGAACAAACGGTGGGCTGGGCGCGCACCATGGTGCCTGCGAATATCGGCAAGAAATTCGGGTACGAATAATTTGGGCTGCTGATTCAACATTAAAACCTTCCCTGGTACCACCTGCGGACATTTCTATTTGGGAGAAAGCGGACAGTACTACTTGGGACTAACAAACTGAGCCGTTCATTCTCCGTCGTAACGACGGCTGTGGCACGATAGCTACCCGGAATTTACTTCAACCATTATCTCACCCAGCTTGCACGTTACGTCGTCCACACTGATTAAATCCATCGCATCCGGGCTGCGCACGCGCTGACCCCAGCTAACTTCGTCAACATTCTTGCCGCCGTCCGCGCGCAACGCTTCCGGATATTTGTTTACTACCCAGCGCTGGCTTAGATATGGCCCGGTGCGTAGCGGGTTGGACGTGGCGTATAAACCGATCACCGGCGTGCCTACGCAGGTTGCCATGTGGGCGGGGCCGGAGTCGGGTGATATCAATACCGTACCCCGTTGTAGCAGCGCGAGCAGTTGTTTGAGGTTGGTTTGTCCGATCAGGTTGTGCGGCGCATGCCGCGCTTGCTGCATGATTTGTGAGCCGACTTCGCGCTCTAGCGCTGTTGGTCCGCCGGTGAGCAATACGCGCATGCCGTGTTTCTCCATGGCATAGTCCACGACTTGCGCGTAGCGCTGCACGGACCAATTGCGCCAATTGCGCACACGCGCGCTGGAGCATGGGCTGATAATCAGGGTGGCTCGCTCTCCGGGTAACTGCTGCTGCGCAAATGCGCGCGCGGCCTCGGGAATGGGAATATCCCAGCGCAAAATTTTCTCGTGCACGCCTAACACTTGGGCGAAGCCGAACAATGCATC
>JANMQQ010000379.1:0-14400 GCA_031370545.1 Gammaproteobacteria bacterium | reverse complement strand
CTCCTGCCCGCTTCAAACGCGCCGACCGGCGTGGTATCACCGAACCCACCCAGCTCTTTCCAACGACCTGGCACGTTGGCCTTGTGTGGATCAAACTCATTGCCCCACGGATAACTACGACCATCGGTGCCGCGCGCGGCGTTCTCCCACTCCTGATGGGTGGGCAAACGTTGGCCCGCCCACGCGCAGTAGTCGTGCGCGTCTTCCCAGCTCACATTAATGACGGGATGATCGACCTTACCTTCAGGATAGGTACGATTTTTAAAATGAATCGGCGAGCGGCGCTCGGTCGCTTTGATGAATTGCTCGTATTGCAAATTGGTGACTTCGTATTTGTCGATGTAAAACGCCGCAAGCTTGACTTTATGTTGCGGGCCTTCATCGGCCAGCCGCGCGTCGGTACCCATGATGAAATCTCCCGCAGGAATTAGCGCCATCGGGCTCGGCTGTTTGCCGATACGGGTGTCGGTGTACAACATCGGCACACTCATCCCAAGCGTGGTGGGAACATTATTTGGCACGGTGGATTTAGGCCGCGCTGTCACAGCAACTTCGGCGGCGATGCGAATTTGCTCCGAGCTGTGGCATTGTGTGCAGCCTGGCGCGACAGCAGGAGGTAGCTGGTTGTGACAGGCGATGCATTCGGGATTGGCGCGCGCCGGAGCAGCGACCATAAACCAAGTCACTGTGAGCAGAAAAAAAACTTCACCCAAGCTAGCGAACCTACCCCTTCCTCCTTGCAGGGGGAAGGGGTTCTTCGTTTGAACACGCTGATAACCCATCACCCTCACGGCGCCTTGCTCTTACTAAACGGCACCACATACTTCGCGGCATACTCACCCGCGATTTTTTTCGCCTGATCCATCTGCGCCGCCGTCATGTGCTGCGCGGTGAGGTCGCGATTTTTGCGCGCGTTGTCTTTGCCCGCGCGCGCAAATGCGGCATCGAACCACGCCCAGGCTTGCACAAGATCTGGCACCACCCCTCTACCAGTGCCATGTAACAACGCCAGATTATATTGCGCATCGGCATCACCCTGCTGCGCCGCTTTGCGGTACCAGTGAGCCGCTTGCGCGAAATCTTGTTTCACCGCAGTGCCATTGGCATACATCACGCCCAGGCTGAATTGCGCATCGGCGGAGCCTTGCTGGGCCGCTTTGCTGAACCACTGCAATGCAAGCGCCGGATTAGGTGCCGTACCTCGACCTTCGTTGTACATCACACCTGCGTTGTATTGCGCCTGCTTGTGGCCCAGTTCAGCCGCGTTTAAATACCAGCGAAATGCGTTACTGGCATTTTGCGGAACACCCTGCCCGGCGTCGTACATCACACCTAAATGATATTGCGCTTCAGCGTTGCCGCGTTTGGCTTCAGGTTCCAATTCATGGAATGCGGTTTCATAGTCGCCGTTGCGGCTCGCAGCCAAGCCTTCCGCTACACCGGCATGCGCGGCGGGGACAACGAACAACACAATGAATAGCAGGCGATGCAGCATAGCGCGGCATTTTAGCGCAGTGCATCCGTTACTGCGAACCACCTGTTGGTTCGATGTGTCCAATGTTTACCCGATTGCAGCGCAATCAGTTGGAGAGCAGAATAAAAAAATTAGTCGAATCACTTAAAAGGTGTTCCACATGGAAGAGAATAATCAGTCTGGGACGAAATGGGCCTTTCGAAACATACCCCTCGCGGTTGGAATGCTGCTCACTTTTACATTGCTCGCAGCTTGCAACCGGAATTCCAGCGACACAACCCAAACCCCAGCGGTTAATCGTATCTCGCTCGCCTCACTCAAATTGAATGGGCTGAAAAGTTGTGACGCGTATAAAACCTATGTCACCGACGCCTTGGTCGAACAATACCGTCCCCATCATGGCTCACCGCTCCCGGTCGAATCCGCGCCGGGTGCGCCGCAACCCGCTCCCACCTCGGCCGCAGATGCGGCGGGCACCTACAGTTCAGCACCCACTCACGTAACCGGCACCAACAATCAAGAACCCGGTGTTGACGAACCGGATATTGTCAAGACCGACGCGGATGGCAACCTCTACATTGCGCGCGGAAATTTCTTGCGTATTGTCGCGGGTCATCCACCGACCGAACTCAAAGAGCTCGCTGCGCTCGACGCCGGCGGCACCGTCTACGATTTATTTCTTGATGCAAAGCAACACCGCGCGGTGCTATTCGCCGCGCACTATGACGACCCGGTTCCGGCTTCGCCGCCAAGCACGGGCGACGTGATTACACTGCCTGCCTTCTATCACCGTGTGCAGTATGTTGTTTCGTTTGTCGACGTGACTAATCCTGCGCAACCGATATTAACCTCGCGCTGGGCGCTCGATGGCTTTCCACTCGACGCGCGTCGCGTCGATGCGCGTATTCACGTAGCGCTGTCTGATCCGCTTGAGCTTCCGGTTAGCCTCACGCAGGACGCAGCGTTCTGGAAACTTTACACCGACTACTACAATGCACCGAATGCCGATGCCGCCAATGCAATCGAGCAAAAGATCGTCGCTGCGATCCGCGCCGCGCTCGCCCCGATGGACGCCGCACAACTGCTGCCGAATATGACCATCACGAAGGGCGGCCAAACCGTCACCCAGCCAATGGTGAGTTGCAGCGATATCAGCGCACCCACGGTACTCACCCGCCCGTCCCTGCTTACCGTGGCCAGCTTCGACACGGACGGCGGCAACCTCAACACCTCAGCGATCACCGCCGAAGGCGCAACCGTCTACGCAAGCCCAACGAATCTTTACGTCACCCAGTACAGCGGCGGCTGGTTCAACAACGCGGAATACCACCCGCAAACTGCGGTTCACAAATTCAGCGTGTCCGGCGCCGCGCCAAAATATATCGCGACCGGCGTAGTCGATGGTTGGGCACGAAACTCGTATAACTTCAGCGAATTTAACAATGACCTGCGCGTCGCGACCCACACCGATATCTGGAGCAACGGCGCATCGACTCGCACCAACGATCTGTTCATTCTGCGCGACAACGGCAGCGGCGAACTTGCGTCGCACAGCGCGGTACGCGATTTCGGCAAAGGCGAATCCATGTTTGCCGTGCGCTTTCTCGACACACGTGGCTTCGTCGTCACGTTCCGAAATGTCGATCCCCTGTTCGCGTTCGACCTGAGCAATCCAGACCAACCCAAACTGGCGGGCGAGCTGACCATTCCAGGGTTCAGCACCTACATGCATCCGCTCGGCAAGAACCACATCTTGACTATTGGCCGCGACGGCACCCGCTGGGGCACACAACTGCAAATTTTCGACGTGTCGAATTTAGCCAAGCCGACACTGGCGCACACTTTTTCACCCCAGCTGCCTGGTAGCTACTCTTACAGCAATGCCGAATACGATCCCCACGCGTTCACCTTCGACGAAGCCAACAACGTGCTGGCGATTCCCTTGGCGTACTCGGACTCCACAAGATATTTCAACGGCATCGCGGCATTCAGCGTTGACGCGATCACTGGCATCAAAGACATCGTTCGCGTCGACCATGCGGACTTGGCAAATAAAGCGAATTGCGACCCCGCCGCATTGATCGTTGTCCCCTGCAACTACTGGGGCAGCGCAAATCCCAGCCGCTCCGTCATCATGACCGCTGACACTGGCGTGACGCTATATTCAATCTCCCACGCCGGTGTCAAAGCCACCGCGCTCGCCCCACCCAGCCTCGACCTGGGATCAGTTGTATTTCCGCTCGACCCATTGCAACCCCCAATCGCATTCAAACCTTCGAATACCTCGACCAAGTAGCAAACTTGCCACTCTACCCAGAGGGAATTTTTGCATTGGGGCCATATACCCATGTCACTCGGTTAAGCGCGAAAAGCGCATTTTTTCAACTAGTGATTCGGCCTGATGAGTTTGAAGTCAACACTTGACTTTGAAATTGTTCGAACGCGCAAACGAAGCATCCCCAGATTGTCAAATCTGTAGCGTGCGCCATGCGCACGACGTTCGCATGTGGGATACGGCATCGTGCGCATGGCACACGCTACACATCGCCTACTCTCGCACCGATTCATCCACATCGCTCACCTCTCCCCCAATCGCCTCCCCAGACGGGTCGACGGCATGAGTGAACTAAGCTGGCAATAAAGCGATTGATCGCGAACCGGGTTCAGCCACGAGTTACTCCGCCAAGGCTTTAGGTCGCCCGCGCCGCAATGCTGTAGTACGGCGCTGGGTTCGCCTTTCGATCTCGCCGCAAAAGCGTTCGCTACCTAAAGCCCAACCCTTATGCACAGACTCACGTATTTCCCGCAATTTCGTGTCGTCACTCTTATCCCGAAATAACGCTCGATACACTTGATAGCGCGCCAGCACCGTTCTACCTAAACGCCGATAGACCTCATGCTCGACAATTTGCGGATCCTTCTGACCTTGTGCGTTATGGCGGTAGCTCGACCAGCGATGATGCGCAGCGGATTTAACCTCGCCCGCGCGCACTGGGTTCATCTCGATGTAACGACAGCATGCGAGAAGATAGCTCTCTGCTTCCACCACGGTCGCACGATAGCGGCCTTCAAATAAGGTGCCGGTGCGTTGGTGGGTGAGGTTGAAATACTGAACGTAGCGCCGCCCCAGCGACTGCAGCGTTTTGGCGACACTGTCGTCTTGCGTCGGGGTCGCCAACAAATGCACATGATTGGTCATGAGCACGTACGCATGGATCAAAAGCCCGTAGCGTTGCGCAGCCTCCTTCAACCAATTGAGGTATGCGGCGTAATCGCTGTCACTAAGAAAAATCTCCTGACGATTGTTACCACGCTGAATAATATGCTGCGGGATTCCGGGAATTACATACCTGGGTAACCGTGCCATTTTTTCTCCTCCTCATGCTCATAAAAACGCCCGCCGAGAGTAACATAGTCAACTAATTCGTGTCTGACCCCGTTTCTGAAATAAACGTTGAGCACGGTCGTCGATAGTGGACGCCATCCCCATCAAGCTGTCGGTATCGACGGCGAGTCCTTCGAAAACCCCATGTATCTCGACAAATTGGTCGAGACCCTGGGCGCCGAACCCGTCAAGACCTACGAGAAGAAGGTGCAGTGCTGCGGCGGCGCGCTGGCATTCTCGGAACCCGAAAAAAGCCAGGCTATGATCAAGGGCATCATCGAAGCCGCCTGCAACAACAAGGCCGACATCATCGCCACCCCGTGCCCGGTGTGCCAGCTCAACGTCGCAGTCTATCAGGACCAGATCAACGCCAAATACGGCACCAAATTCAAAATGCCGGTCGTGTATTACAGCACGATGATGGCCGTCGCTTATGGCAAATCCGGCAAAGAAGCAGGCCTGGACGGGCAGATCATCAAGGCCACGGCATTGGAAAAACTGATCGGAAAAAAGTAAGGCAAGCGGCTCGTCATTGAGGATCGCCAGTCGTACTGAAACTTGACAGCGGCAGCCAAAAACCGCATATTAGCGGCCCTTCAAACCCTAGAAAGCTTTAAGGAGTTGTCACTTGGCCAATATCGCATCAGCCAAAAAGCGCGCCCGGCAGTCTGAAAAGCATCGCCAGCATAATGTCACGCTGCGCACCCGTATTCGTAGCGCCGTACGAAAAATTGAAAAAGCCATCGAAGCTGGCAAGAAAGATGAAGCCACCAGTGCGTTTCGCACTGCTACTCCGGTGATTGATTCGATGGTGAACAAAGGCATCGTTCACAAGAACAATGCAGCACGTAGCAAGAGCCGATTGAACGCGCGCATTCACGCGATGGCGTAATACTTCAATTGCAATAGCCTTAAACGACAAACCCGGCGAGCTGCCGGGTTTGTCGTTTCTGCGCCCATGATTCCAGCCCTAAATCAAAACTAAATTGTCGCGGTGAATCAGCTCAGGCTCGTCAACATAGCCGAGGATTTCTTCGATGCGGTCGGACGCCAGCCCCATGATGCGACGCGTTTCGTCCGCGCTGTAGTTCACTAAACCACGTGCCAGTTCATGACCTTTCTCATCCACACAGGCGACGACTTCGCCGCGCATGAAATCACCCGTCACATTTTTCACGCCCACCGCTAACAGACTTCGCCCCGAGTCGCGCAATACGCGCGCGGCGCCGCTATCAATCACCAACTTGCCGCGTAATTGCAAATGGCTCGCGAGCCATTGCTTGCGTGCCACGAATGTTTCCTGCCCCGGGGTAAATAGCGTGCCGACCTGCTGCCCGGCTGCGATGGCATCCAGCACACCGGAGGTCCGTCCTGGCGCAACTAGCGTGCTGGCACCTGAGCGTGCCGCAAGTTTCGCCGCGCGTACTTTGGTCAGCATGCCGCCGCGCCCAACCTTACCGGCAGTTCCACCGGCCATCGCTTCCAGTTGCGGATCCGCTGCGCTGACCTCGGACAACAACTTCGCATCCGAATTGCTGCGCGGATCTTTGTCGAACATGCCCGCCTGGTCGGTGAGAATCACCAGCACATCAGCTTCTACTAAATTGGCCACCAGCGCCGCCAAGGTATCGTTGTCGCCGAAACGGATTTCTTCCATTGCCACGGTGTCGTTTTCGTTGACGATGGGCACGACTTTGAGTTTGAGCAAGGTGCGCAGCGTGCTACGCGCATTCAGATAGCGTTTGCGGTTGGAGAGATCATCGTGAGTCAACAACACTTGCGCTGTTTTCAAACCATGCTTTTGAAAGCTGGTTTCATAAGTCTGGACCAGACCCATCTGCCCGACGGCAGCGGCGGCTTGCAGTTCATACAACGCGCTAGGCCGGGTTACCCAACCCAGCCGCGCCATGCCTTCTGCGACCGCACCCGATGAGACCAGCACCACTTCGACACCGTGCTGACACAAGCGCGCCACTTGCGCGACCCAGTCGTCGATCGCGGCTTTCGCCAAGCCGCGCCCTTCATCAGTGAGCAAGGAGCTGCCGATTTTTACTACCCAGCGGCGCGATTGGCCGAGTTGTTTGCGGTTGTCGGTCATACGGTATTTCAAGCGTCGTGCGCGCGGCGCACGCTACTGTTCTACATCATCTGTCATCGTTTCTTCTACTGGCGTGGCATCAAGATACGTCATGATCTTTGCCATCATCTCTTGCGTACCGACACCCGCCAGACCGGAAATATAAAATACTGGCCCGCGCCATTTCAGCTTTTTTACGATCTGCGCGCAATGCGCGTCGCGCTCATCGGGCGGCAACATGTCGATCTTATTCAAAACCAGCCAGCGTTCGCGCGCGGCCAAGTCTGGACTGAATTTCTTCAGCTCGTTGGCGATCACACGCACATCGTTGACCGGGTCGGTATGATCGCCGAGCGGCACGACATCGACCAGATGCAACAGTAGCCGTGTGCGCACCAGATGGCGCAGGAATTTAATGCCAAGCCCCGAGCCCTCCGCTGCGCCTTCGATGACGCCGGGAATATCGGCAATCACGAAACTCTGCAGCTGACCCACGCGCACCACGCCCAAATTAGGATGCAATGTCGTGAACGGATAGTCCGCCACTTTGGGCCGCGCCGCCGAAACCGAACGAATCAATGTGGACTTTCCAGCATTGGGCAATCCCAGCAAGCCGACGTCGGCGAGCAGCTTTAATTCCAGACGCAAATTACGCACATCGCCGGGCTCGCCAGGCGTGCATTGACGCGGTGAACGATTGGAGCTGCTTTTGAAGTGGATATTTCCCAGGCCGTGGCGACCACCTTTGGCGACCAACAATTCTTGCCCGGCTTTTGTGATGTCGCCAATCAATTCGCCAGTATCGGAATCGTAAACGAGAGTGCCACGCGGCACGCGGATACGTAAATCGTCGCCGCCCCGTCCGGTGCAGTCGCTGCCCATGCCTTTTTTGCCGGGCTCCGCGCGAAACAGGCGCGTGTAACGAAAGTCGGCGAGCGTGTTGAGGCCCGCATCAGCGACCAGGATGACATCTCCGCCATCCCCACCGTCGCCGCCGTCGGGGCCACCCAAGGGCTCAAACTTTTCACGCCGGAAACTGGCGCAACCGTTGCCGCCCTTGCCGGCGTGCACAATGATTTTTACTTCGTCGACGAATTTCATTGGAACACCAAAAACAAAAGCCCCGCTAACGGGGCTTTTGAGCTGTAAAGCGAGTTAATGCAACTAACTTAAAGCAATCACGTTTACGTATTGGCGATTGGACGGCCCTTTGATTGTGAACGTCACCTTGCCATCCGCAACTGCGAACAAGGTGTGATCACGACCACAACGCACGTTCAAGCCCGGATAAAAACGCGTGCCGCGCTGACGCACGATGATGTTGCCGGACTCGACTTCTTCACCGCCGTAACGCTTGATGCCCAAACGTTTTGCGTGTGAATCGCGGCCGTTGCGTGAACTGCCGCCTGCTTTTTTATGTGCCATTGCCGTCTGCCTCGATTAGCCGCCAGAGATATTGGTGATCTCAAGCTCGGTGAAATACTGGCGATGCCCCGCCTCTTTATGATGATGCTTGCGCCGACGATGTTTGACGATGCGAATTTTTTCGCCGCGCCCGTGGGCTTTTACTATTGCGCTGACCGTGCTGCCCGCCACAAAGGGCGTGCCAACTTTGATGCTGTCGCCATTAGCAACCAACATCACTTCGCTGAAGTCAACACTGGCACCGACTTCCGCCGGCAGCAGCTCTACGCGCACCTTGTCACCGGCCGCTACACGATATTGTTTTCCGCCTGTCGCTATTACCGCGTACATAGTTTTTAATCTCCGCTCTCACGCCACACACTGGGACGCGATTCGTAAAGGACGCGCATTTTAGCGTTTGCGCCCCGCAAGGTCAAACCCCATAATGACCATCGTCGAAGTCTACGAAACGAACACCCATACCACATATGAACTGGGGAACCGCATCGCAATCCGCCCTTCCAGCCGCGCAGCCTGACGCGCGACCCGATCTGTCTGCTGTTTATCGCCTGATTGAAAATGACCTGGACGCGGTAAATCAAACGATTGAGCGTCGCCTCAGCTCCGACGTTGCGCTCATTAACCAAATGGGCAGTTATATCGTCAATAGCGGCGGCAAACGCATGCGGCCGATTATTTTACTGTTGTGCGCACGCGCCATGCAGCACACCGGCCGACATCATATTCCACTCGCGGCGGTAGTTGAATTCATACATACCGCGACTCTGCTACACGACGACGTGGTCGACGCGTCGCAACTGCGCCGGGGCCACGATACCGCGAATGCGATCTGGGGCAACGAGGCCAGCGTATTAGTCGGCGACTTCCTGTATTCGCGCGCTTTCCAGATGATGGTCGAAGTCGGTCAGCTCCGTGTATTGGAAATTTTGGCCGAGGCCACCAACACCATTGCCGAAGGCGAAGTGATGCAGCTGCTGAATTGCGGCGATGCCAGCACCACCGAAGAACGTTATTTAAATGTCATTCGTTGTAAAACCGCCAAGCTGTTTGAAGCCGCAGCACGCATCGGCGGCGTAATTAGCGGCGTGACAGCCGAACAAGAAAACTGCCTGGCCCGCTACGGCATGCACCTGGGCACGGCCTTCCAACTGATTGACGACGTGCTGGATTACAGCGGATCGCCGCAAGATATTGGCAAAAATCTAGGCGATGATCTGGCTGAAGGTAAGCCGACCTTGCCGCTGATTTACGCGATGCGCACCGGCAGCGCCGAGCAAGCTGAAGCCATCCGGCACGCGATTGAACACAACGGCTTGCAAGATATTGCGCTGGTCACCCGGACGATTGAATCCACTGGGGCCATCGCGTACACTGCGCGCTCTGCGCAGAACGAAGCGGATTTGGCCGTTGCAGCCTTGGCGGATTTTCCCGACTCCCCCTATCTAGAAGCGCTTCGATACGTCGCTTTGTTCGCCGTTAACCGCAGTTTTTGACTTTCACATTCGGGGTGTAGCTCAGCTTGGTAGAGCACTTGCTTCGGGAGCAAGGGGCCGCAGGTTCAAATCCTGTCACCCCGACCATTCATGCATCGAAGGTCTTGAAAGGCATCGGGTTGTGATGCAAGTTTCCAGATACTTCCGTGGCCTTATCGGGTGACTTATGGGAATCGTCCGCACCCTTCTTATTGTCGTCGCAATCTTCGTCGCGCTGATCATCATCAAGCGTCTGCTGACAGGACGCACCCCCGCTGCGCCACCTGCTGCTCAAGCTCAGGCACCTAAGCTGGTGCAGTGCGCACACTGCGGCTTGCACGTGGACCCATCCCAAGCGCTGCGCTCCGGCGACCATTATTACTGTTCTGCCGATCATCAGCAGCGTGGCGAAAAAAACTAACGCCCTTATTCAAGACTTTGCCCCGTGAAGCTAGGCCCTCAGCTTCGTCGCGCCGATGCCGATCACAGCGGCATGCACACCATTCGTTTCAGTACTACTCCAGGCTCGGCACACCCCGCCGACGATAGCTCGCGAACCTGGAAGCCCCTCGGCTTTCTAAATGTTTATCGCTTCATCCTGTCGGCGGTATTCACCTTGCTGTTATTAACACGCGACAAACCGCTGTATATCGGCGCGTTTCATCCGACGTTCGCGCTCTGGACGACGACGCTGTATTTAGTATTTAGCGCGGCCTGTGGCTTCTTTATCACGCGCCGCTGGCCGCGTTTTGAGTTGCAAACTCATGTGCAGATTTCGATAGATATTCTAGCCATCACGCTGTTGATGTATGCCAGCGGTGGTGCCGGCAGCGGCGTAGGCATGTTGCTGGTGGTCGCGATTGCCAGCGGCGGCATCATCATGACCGGCCGCACCGCCAATTTTATCGCGGCGCTTGCGACGGTGACCACGCTCACCGTCGAGGTATTCGCTGACCTCACCCGCAGCTTCCCGCCCAGCTATCCACAAGCCGGGTTGCTGGGCGCGACATTTTTCGCCACCGCGTTTCTCGCCTATGTTTTGGCCAGTCGCGCACGTGCCAGCGAAGAACTCGCGGCACAGCGCGGCATTGATTTAGCCAATCTTGCCCAGCTCAATGAGCATGTGATTCAACGCATGCAATCGGGCATCGTGGTTGTCGACGCCGATTTGCGTGTGCGCCTGATGAACGAGTCCGCCTGGTTCATGCTCGGTATGCCAGTCGTGAATCACAATGCTGGGCTTGGCGAACTGTCGCCACCTCTGGCCGAACAAATGCGGCACTGGCGCGACAACAACGCGCTGGAACCGCAGATGTTCCGGATTGCTGCGACTAATGCCAACTTGCTACCGCGCTTCACCCGTATTGGCTCGCCAAAAACTTCGGGCACGCTGATTTTTCTGGAAGACTCGGCGTTGCTGGCACAACAGGCACAGCAGATGAAGCTGGCTTCGCTCGGGCGTCTCACCGCCAGCATCGCGCATGAAGTACGCAACCCGCTGGGTGCGATCAGTCATGCGGGGCAATTGTTGTCGGAGTCACCGCAATTAAATTCGGGCGACAAACGTCTGACCGAAATTATCCAAACGCAATCGCGGCGCATGAACGCGATTATTGAAAACGTATTGCAACTTAGTCGCCGGGATCGTTCCAATCCGCAACCGCTCGCTCTGAAGCCGTGGCTTACAAATTTCGCCACGGAGTTCGTAACCGAGCATCATGTTGACCCACGTAGCTTGAGCGTGGATATTCATCCGCAAGACATGATCATCCATGTCGACCTCACGCAACTGCAACAGGTACTTACTAATTTATGTGACAACGCCCTGCGCCACGGTGCCGACTACGCAGGCTTGCCCAAAATCGAACTGCGAGGCGGTATTACACGCGAATCCGGCGGACCCTTTCTGGACGTCATCGACCACGGTCCCGGTATTCCATCTGACATCGCACAGGATATTTTTGAGCCGTTCTTCACCACTGAACCAACCGGTACGGGGCTGGGTCTTTACATTGCGCGCGAACTGTGTGAAATCAATCGCGCGCGCTTGAACTACCTGCCGATTCCCACTGGCGGCAGTTGCTTTCGACTAAACTTCACTGACTTTGAAAAACGCAGCTAAACTTTAAGCCATGTCCAAACCACTAACGCTCATCGTCGACGATGAACCTGATATCTGCGAGTTGCTCGAACTGACGCTGGGACGAATGAACATCGACACGCGTTCAGCAAAAAATCTCGCGGAAGCGCGTGCGCTGCTCGACAAACATAAATTCGATTTGTGCCTGACGGACATGCGCCTGCCGGACGGCAACGGCATCTCGCTGGTCGAGTACATCCAGAAAAATTCACCGGATACGCCGACGGCGGTCATCACCGCGCACGGCAGCATGGAATCGGCAATTCAGGCGCTCAAAGCCGGTGCGTTCGACTTTGTGTCAAAACCGGTCGACCTGCAGGTGTTGCGCAATCTGATCAACTCGTCGTTGAAGCTGTCGGATCACTACAGCGCCCGAGACCGTCGTTCACGCGACGTATTACTCGGCGATTCGCCTGCCATGCGCGTGTTACGTGGCACCATCGCCAAGGTATCACGCAGTCAGGCGCCGGTTTACATCAGCGGCGAATCCGGTACCGGCAAAGAATTAGTCGCGCGCATGGTGCACGAAAAAGGCCCGCGCGGAGAAAAATTGTTCGTACCGGTTAACTGCGGCGCCATCCCCACCGAGCTGATGGAGAGCGAATTTTTCGGCCATAAAAAAGGCAGCTTCACGGGTGCAACTGCGGATAAAAAAGGCTTGTTTCAGGCGGCCGACGGCGGCACCTTGTTTCTCGATGAAGTTGCCGATCTGCCGCTGCACATGCAGGTCAAGCTATTGCGCGCCATCCAGGAAAAAGCCGTCCGTCCGGTCGGCGACGCGAAAGAAATTTCCGTCGATGTGCGTATCGTCAGCGCCACCCACAAAGACCTCGCATCGTTGGTCGCGCAAAGCAAGTTCCGCCAGGATTTGTTCTACCGCATCAACGTCATCGAGCTGGGCGTGCCGCCGTTGCGCGCACGGCGCCAGGATATTCCCGAACTGACCGACCACATCCTCACGCGGCTTGCGCAGGAAACTGACTCGCCCAAACCGACGCTCGAATCCGGCGCGATGGATGCGCTTAATGGTTACGCGTTTCCCGGCAATGTACGTGAATTGGAAAACATCCTGGAACGCGCGATGACACTTTGCGAGAGCGATACGATCCGGGCAGACAACCTGCAATTGTCAAGACCCATCGGCTTGGAAAGCACCATCATTACCCAGGCGGACGAGTCGCAGCCGCTCGAAGACTTCCTCGGCAATATCGAAAAAGAGCAAATTCTCAAAGCGCTCGATCAAACCAACCACAACAAAACCGCTGCTGCGAAACTGCTCGGCATCACTTTCCGGGCTTTCCGTTATCGACTGAAAAAACTGGGATTGGACTGATCTCAGGCGGGAAACTACATGCGCTCACGCGCCACAACATCATCGGCGTGCAACGCAAAACGATGCGGCGTAAACGACCACTGTTCACGCGTTGCTGTTAATACCAGGCACGATGGTCCTCCGTGCGTACGCACGCGGCCCGCAGCACCGGGGTTGATCACCCAAGGCAGTTCGTCCTGATCGCAGACAAGTTGGTGCGAGTGGCCATAGACGATGGCGCGGGCATGCGGGTGGGCGCGACGTAGCAGGTCATGACGTGGGGCATGATGGCCGTGGCGGTGACCGTGTTCAATCACGAGTATGCCGCCGGGCAATTCCAGTTCAGCAACACGCGGTAGCTGTTGCACGATGTCGATCTCAAATTCCGACCATTTTTCAGGAACGTCGTTGTTACCGGCCACGGCGATAACGCGGCCGCTGCGTGGGCGCATGGCGTCGAGCACGCTCGCCGCCATGACGTCGCCCGCGTGCACCGCGTAGTGACAGTCGTGAATTATTTTTACGATGCGCGGATCAAGAAAGCCGTGGGTATCGGAAACGATCGCAACAGTAGCGGCGTGCAGCATGACTTACTCAGTTAAAAAAATGGCCAAGTGCCCAGGCTAATAAAATGTCATGCCCCGGCCATACTGGTTGTACCTGATGCGTTGATCGAGTAAACGTTGTCAGAATGCACAGCCGTTTCAATCACCGGATGATCGTGCTGATCAAGGTGTAAAGCAACCTGCCGCTCGTTACGCATGTGATTCACTTCAGCAATACTCAAGCCAAAAAAGGCGCCTGACTGTTCTGCGGTAATCGCACTTGGTCCGCCACTGCGACGATTGCGACGTCCATAACGCGTTTGGTTCCAGGTGATCCACAGCGCCAGGCAAAGCCACATCGTGACAATGGCAACACCGTACCCGTAGGCGTTGACCACAGCTTCGAGACTGGTCGGCGTCATCATGCGATCAGCAAACAACGCAACCCCGGCATACCACAACACCAGACTCAGTAACGGCGTAATCAAATAGGCCCATAATCCCCACGATACAAACATTACGACCGCTTCGAGCATTTTTTCAGGCCGGGGGATGATCTTCCAAAAATAA
>JANMQQ010000297.1:0-6677 GCA_031370545.1 Gammaproteobacteria bacterium | reverse complement strand
GGCGGAACATCCGGCGGACTATCCCTGGTCAAGCTATCACTGCAACGCCCTGGGAAAAGGCAACCTCGTCATTACACCTCGCCGGGAATACCAGTGTTTAGGTGCAACCGATCAAGACCGGCAAGCCGCCTATCGTCAACTGTTTCGCGCACGCATCCCGGAGAAGACACTAGAAGCGATACGCGAAGCGACCAACAAGGCCTGGGCACTGGGTGATGATCCTAGAAACGGCAGTTGACCGTTCCAAGGCAGAAGCAAGTGCATGGAACAGTTTAGGTTTACGGTTCGAGCAGGCGTCACCCATTAGGTGAGGCCCGCTACGACGTGCGGAGCACGCCCCGTTGTGCGTATGGCTTCGTTGCAACTCGTCTGAATAGCTCGCTATTCCTCCTCCTTGCGCCTTGCCCTGCGCCCAACGGGTCGCACTCCACACGCCGTTCAACTGCCGTTTCTAGGATGATCGTTTTAAAGCGAAAGTCGCCAGACAAATTGACAGGCCACTGCAATCCAGCGGGCATGGCGGGGATCGGAAATCGAAGGAGTTTTATGATGGGTAAAAATCAACGAGTCTGACCCCTTGGTTCTCGGCTGCCATCAGGTATGCACTGGCTGCGCGACCAGTCGTACACCGAGCGCTGCACAGACACGGCTGACCGTATCGAAACGCGGAGCGCTATCGGGTCGCAATGCCTTGTACAACGCTTCGCGAGTAATCCCGGCCGACTTGGCGATCTCTGTCATCCCGCGAGCGCGGGCAATGTCGCCCAGCGCTGCCGCCAGCAGGGAAGCATCATTCGCTGCCAGAATGTCGGTCAGGTAGGCGGCGATAGTCGCCTCACTTTCAAGGTAAGGCGCTGCGTCGAAGTCGGGTAGATCGGCCACTTTAATGCGTTTTCTCATGTTTGTTTCCTCCGGTTAATCCAGCAATGCCGCCAGTGCCTTGGCGCGCTTAATGTCACTCTTCTGCGTGCGCTTAGAGCCACCCACCAGCAACACAATGAGTTGTGCGCCGCGCTGTGTGAAGTACACGCGCCAGCCTGCGCCAACGTGTACGCGCAGTTCCGAAACACCTTCGCCAACGGGCTTAACGTGCCCCATTAATCCACGCTCCAATCGCTTGATCCTGGCCACAACCACACCGCGCACCGTTGCATCGGTAAGGCCGTCGAGCTAGGTCGTGAATGCGGGGAGTGGTTTGATTGAGAACATTTACAGAATGTAATCGAACGATTACATGGCGTCAAGAAATTTTCCAGAGGGCGCATCCCCGATACGACCAGAAAAAGACCAGAAAGCGAAACCTATTAGCAAAACCACACTTGCCGATTCTCTTCGATAGCGTTGGCACCTCATACTTGCCTTGAGGGTTGTATGCCCCTCCCGAAAAGACGGATAATTCGGCACAAGTTTGCTGGAGGAAGCGATATGAACTACAAAGAACGCATCACCATAGAGCCGGGAAAACGTGGTGGTAAACCCTGCATACGAGGGCTGCGTATCACGGTTTATGATGTGCTGGATTATCTCGCGTCAGGTATGACGCCCGCTGAGATTATCGCGGACTTCGACTATCTGACGCTCGAAGATATACAGGTTTGCTTGGCTTATGCCGCCGACCGTGAACATCACCAACTTGTGGTGAATGGTTGAAACTCCTTGGTAACTGCTCCACGAAGCAAATTGAATTTATTCTGCGCAACAAACAGGAAGATATCCGGTCATTGATGGACAACCCGGAATCCACCTATCTCGTCATTTTGTGAAACCAGCATTGATTTTTCTCCAATCGCAGTTTGCAAAGAATCACTACCGCGATGGATTACCGCATGCGTGTTGAGGCTGAAGCGGCACAAATCAATGTCCCTTCGAGCGGGTCGCTTTTGCGAATTGCTAATCCTCGTTGCGCACGCACCGATACAGTGGAGACAATGCGTGTGAAGACGGAGGCGAGCATGAGTGATTCAGTATTGGAGTTAGGCACCAAGAAACAGCGTCGGACGCTGGATAAAGTGGGCGGCATTTCAACCGTGGTCGGCGCCGGTGCGACCTTTACCGGGCATTTTAAAGGCACGGAAAACTATGTGATTTACGGCACCATCGTCGGCGACTGCGATCTGGAAGGCACAGTTGTGATCGAAGAGGGAGGGCTTTGGCGCGGTAACATTACCGCATTGAATGTCATCGTTGCGGGTGAAGTGCATGGTGAGGTGATCGGCCACAGAAAAATTGAACTGGCGCAAACAGCCAAGATCATCGGGACCATCACCGGGCCGACATTGGCAATAGCGGAGGGCGCCGTGATCGAGGGATCCGTAAAGATGACCTCGGGCGCTTCGCCGGTACGGTTTGTTGATCGGCGTGGTGATTGAGCTACCGATGTTGTTAGCCCGAACCTTAATTTGCGTTCTGCTATGCGGGTCGGTGGGATTGATGGCAGCAGAAATTCCAACGCCGGATAAATCCGCACCGCGTAAAATTTTTACCACGCCGTTGTCGCTGCAAAGCAAAATCATTTCTGCAACTGAAGCCAACGGCCTGGCACAGCTCGGCAGCACCGGCTTGACTGAATATGTAGTCAAGCAAATTCCGGGCATGGATGCGCAGGCGTACCGGGCGTTCGACAACAGCATTGTGGTGAACGTCAATGGCGGCACGTTACCTGCGGAAATGGTCGAACGCATTCGCAGTTTGGTGAAAGAGCGGGTGGTGCAAAGCGGGTTCAAACTGGTTGAGCCCACGGTGTCGCAAGCAGGAATCGCTTCGATACTGTCATCGTTTCAAACGCCCAGCGGACGTACCACTTGGGAGCTGCTTCTGATTGTGTTTGATCGTGCCAAGTTCAAGACGGCCGAAACCGCAGCAGCACCCGCGCAAGGATTGCAGCCGGTTTTTCAATCGGCGATTCGTGGCATCGTGGTACACTTATTCCCCGAAACGGATCTGAAATTATCCGTCAGCAGCCCCGATCAAACGACACTCGATGGATTGCGTATCATGTTTGATAAAGCCTTTTCCAACTTCATGCAACCGCTCGCCTCCGAGCAGCAGAAAACCCCCGGCACCTCGTCACCCGCGCCGTAGTTCATATTGCCATGCGACCTGCGCATCTCACTCGACTGCTTGACCGCGAGTTTCTCAGCGTGCGCGACGGGCACCACACGCCGGTCATGATCTGGGGTCCGCCCGGTATCGGCAAATCACAAATCGTCGCGCAAATTGCGCAGCAACATTCGGTGCCGCTGCTTGACATTCGGTTGTCGCAGATGGAGCCCAGCGATTTACGCGGCATTCCGTTTCGCGTTGATAAGTTTGTTGAGTGGGCGCCGCCGTCGATTTTGCCGGATGCGCAACGCCACGGCGCTGCGGGCATCATGTTTCTCGACGAGATTACGTCCGCGCCGCCGAGTGTTTCAGCCGCCGCCTATCAACTGATTCTTGATCGGCGTTTGGGCGAGTACCGTGTGCCCGACGGCTGGGCGATTTTTGCGGCGGGCAATCGCCAGGGGGATCGCGGTGTGAGTTATGTCATGCCTGCGCCACTGGCGAATCGTTTCACACATTATGAAATTGAAGCCCACACCGATGACTGGGTTGCATGGGCGTACAGCCAAGGCATTGATGATCGTCTGATCGGATTTTTGCGGTTTCGTCCGGAGTTGTTATTCAACTTCGATGCGGCGCGTAATCCGGTTGCGTTCCCATCGCCGCGCTCCTGGGAGTTCGCGCATCGCGCGCTGCAAAAGTTCATGAGCGAGCCGGACATGTTATCCGCCACGCTGCAAGCCTGCGTCGGCCCAGCCGCCGGCATCGAGCTCTATGCGTTTATTCAACACCTGGATCAGTTGCCGGATATCGACGCCATTTTGCGCGGCGAGGAGGTTCCCTTGCCCAAGGCCATCGACATGCAATATGCCGTGGCCAGCGCCTTGGTGAGTCGAGGCGTACGCGCCAAAGGTGATCCACAAGCGAAGCTGATCTATGGCCGTGTTATTGATTACGCCGCGCGATTTGCGCAGCGTGAAATGGGCGTGATGATTGTTCATGACCTGGCCCGTACGGTAGGTCGTGACGTCTACGCGGTGCCGGAGTTTAATCGCTGGGCGAAGGATATCGCCGCCGTCCTGTTGTGATGAATGACGAACTCGAACAGAAAATTTCCGCAGCGCGTACACGCCTGATTCTCGACAAGCCGTTTCTAGGCGTGCTGGTATTGCGCCTGCCGATGGTGGCGGCCAAGCCGCAGTGGTGCCCGACCACGGCAACCGATACCAAGAATTTATATTTCAATCCGCTCTACCTCGATGCGTTAGGCACCCGGCAGATTGAGTTCGTGCTCGCACACGAAGCATTGCACTGTGCGCTGGCGCATTTTAGCCGTCGCGGACACCGCGATAAACGGCGCTGGGATTTAGCCTGTGACTTTGCGATCAACCCGGTGCTGCTCGCCGAAGGGCTGCGCCCGCCGCCGAACGCAATTACGTTTGTCGAATATGCCGGGATGACGGCCGAGGAAATTTATCCGCTGTTGCAGGACAACGACAACACCGAGTCGATGGATCAGCATCTGGACGAAACGACCCATGAGCCGCCATCGACGCCGCCCAAAGCTCCCCCAAACGAAGCATCTAGCCAAGGCTTGACAGAAAGCGGCGACGCGTCGGGCGAACGACCGCAGCCGTTGACTCCAGGTCAGCGCGAACAGCTCGATAAGCAATGGCAGCACCAGCGCGTGGTCGCAGCGCAGCGCGCGACGCAGGCTGGCAAGCTGACCGGTGCACTCGCGAATCTGGTCGACACTTTGCTGCATCCGAAACTTTCTTGGCGCACGTTGCTGGCACGGCACATGGTTTCGCGCGCCCGCGAGGACTATGACTACACCCGGCCCGCACGGCGCGAAGGCGAGGCGATTTTGCCCCGGCTGCATAGTCGGCAGATTGATGTTGCGATTGTTCTTGATACCAGCGGTTCGATCAGTGAAACCGAAATCCAGGAATTTCTTGGCGAGGTCGATGCACTGAAGGCGCAGGTGCGTGCGCGCGTAACACTGTTTGCCTGCGATACTGACATTGCGCCCGGCGCGCCGTGGGTGTTTGAAGCGTGGGAGGAATTAAAACTTCCGCAGCAATTACCACGGGGTGGCGGCACGCGTTTTACCGCGCCATTCGCGTGGTACGCGCAACGACCCATGACGCCCGACCTGTTGGTGTACTTCACCGATGCACTCGGCGAGTTTCCGAAGTTCGAACCGACCTTCCCGGTGCTCTGGCTGGTTAAAGGCAAAGCACCGGTACCTTTCGGACTACGCGTGCAGTTGAATTAGGGGCGATGAACTTGGAACTTTCCAGTGAGGATGAGCTGCGTCTCCAAGTGTTGTTGGTCAATGCGGAAGCAGTGCGCATTGACGAACAGCGCATGGTGGTGTGCGGGTTGTCCGCTGAACGGGAGTATGAAGTTCAACTCACGCCGGTGGGTTCAGTTGACCGGTATGTGCAACAAGTACGCGCGTATCTTTCCACGGCGGTGTTGGGATCGCCGAAACATTTTCCGATTCATTTGCGACGCTGGGCCGGGCACGGGCAAATCGACAATGCACCGCTCGAAAAATTATTGTTGCTCGGTAATCCTGAGGCACTGTTTGCTGTGGCCTGCTCGCCACGCCTGACCGCCGCACTGGCGCGACGTGTGTGGTGGGCAGTGCCAGGACCTGACATGGCGCGCCAGTTGCTGCGGCATCGGGCGGTCGCGGCGGATGCCGTCGGCAAAATGCTCGCGCAATGGTTAGTTGACTATTTACCCTTTGAAACAGAATTGAGCGACATGCTGGATTCTGCGCGCCTGTTGTTGCAACCCAATCTGATTGATAACGCGACGCGTGTTCGGTTGTGGGATATGGGGCGGCGTAACAAGGCCTATCGCATTGGGTTTCTGCTGGAATGCCCGGATGATTTACCACGCAAGGTTTCGGCGCGCGCCGATACGTCCGCATTGGTCGAGCATTTTCAGCCGTCGGCTCACGTCGGAGGTGATCTAGCGCGGATGTTGATTAAGTCACGCGGCGCTGATGGGCAATCATTTTTAGCGGCGAGTCTCGACGTATTGGGGGGGCTGAATAGCCAAGAGGAAGCCAGTGCTGCGCTCAACGCTGTAGGTGGGTATTACGCTGCACTGCGCGTCTATGGCGAGCACGCACACAGCCCGCAAAGCACCCTCGAATGGGTGGAGTCTGCGATTGTTGACTACGTAGATCTTGGCCCGGTAGTACAAGCACAGTTTCGGGCGCTGCTTATCCTTGCCCATACCGGCGACACGTGGGTCACGCCCATTTTTGCGCAAAGCGATGCATGTGGGTCGGTGATGCGGAAGCAAATCGAGCCGGTCGTTGCGTTGGTGTCGGCGGCACTTCGGTCACTCCAAGAGTAACGACTTGAATCGAGTTCGTCAGAAGGAACGCTAGCGTTACATTCTAAGCGATTGGATTGTTCGTGCCGGCGAATGCTGATTAGTCTTTGTTCGTAGACTCATTCTGCGATAGACAAGGCGCGCTCAAACCCCAAGTGCAACATTTTTGGGAGAAAATGTTGCATGGGAAAAAACTACAAGCAATTGAGCATTGAAGAACGGACGATGATCCAAACGCAACTTTCGATGGGAATGAAACCGGCGGCGATAGCGCAGGG
>JANMQQ010000361.1:0-4346 GCA_031370545.1 Gammaproteobacteria bacterium | reverse complement strand
ATCATTTGAGCGACAATGACGCCGCCGCTGCACTCCAGCAGGCGAAACAATTACTCTTTCAAATAATCCATGAACAACAGGCCGCCTGAAGCAGGCTCTTCTACCCACCGCTCAGGCTCATCCTTGCACTGGAATAGACTCCCACCGGCTAACATGAAAGCTGGAATGGGCTGCCAGGAGAATCCCATGGTCACACTCACCGACTTGGTGCGCTATACCGACGCATTACTCAACGTTGGCACCTTCAAAGATTACTGCCCGAACGGCTTGCAGGTGGAGGGCCGCGTGCAGGTGCAGACCTTGGTCAGCGGGGTCAGTGCGAGCGCGCGCTTACTGGACGCCGCTCTGGCATTAAACGCGGACGCGATTTTGGTGCATCACGGCTATTTTTGGAAAGGCGAAGATGCCCGCATCATCGGCTACAAGAAGCAACGCTTGCAGCGCCTGTTGAGTGCCGATGTCAGTTTGGTGGCCTACCATTTGCCGTTGGATGCGCATCCGCAATTGGGTAACAACGCGCAGTTGGCGCAGGTGCTGGGTATCAACATTACCGGCACGTTTGATACCGAGAGCGGGCCGAAGTTGGGATTGGTGGGCGGGTTTGCACAGCCCTACAGCGGGGAGCAGTTCGCCGCGCACATCGAACGGGTGCTGGGACGGGCGCCATTGCATGTGGCAGGTGCCGCGTCTCGAATTAAAAGCATCGCGTGGTGTAGTGGCGGCGCACAAGGCTACATCGACCGTGCGGTAGCGCTCGGTGTGGATGCCTATCTCACCGGCGAAGTATCGGAGTACACGGTCCATATCGCACGTGAAACCGGGCTGCATTTTTTTGCCGCCGGTCATCATGCGACGGAACGTTACGGAGTCCAGGCGCTGGGCGCGCATCTGGCACAGCACTTCGGGCTGCGCCACGAATATGTCGAGATTGAGAACCCGGCATGACGCGGTAAGTGGTGGGCTGGCGCAGCGGCAGCTTGCCGTACCCAGCCCACCGGTCCTGACGTTGGCTGTTGTTAGTCCTTGATTGCCTCAACTTCAAGCATCAGGCCGACGTCGTCGCCGACGGCGGGCAAGCCGTAGTTGATCCCGAAATCGGAACGTTTGATCTTGCCGTTCGCGTCGAAGCCACAAGCGAACTTCTTGTTGAACGGGTTTACGTCGCACTTCATGCTGGTGACTGTCAGCGTCACCGGTTTGGTGGTCTTCATGATCGTGAGGTCGCCGTCGACCGACGTGACCTTGTCACCGGTGAACGTGACCTTGGTCGACTTGAACGTGATGTTCGGAAACTCGCCCGCATTAAAAAAATCCGGCGATTTCAAATGTTGATCGCGTTTGGCGAATGCCGTGTCGATCGACGCGGCGTCGATGGTAATTTCCACCGAGCCGGTTTTTTTAGCAGCATCCAGGGCCAGTTTGCCGGAGGATTTGTTAAACCGGCCGTGCATGGTTGAGAAACCCACGTGGCTGACCGTGAAATTTGGAAAAGTATGTTCCGGGTCGATGGTGTAGCTTTCGGCCAAGGCCACATTGGTCGGAAGTGCGATCACCGCTGCTGCCAAGATTAATTTACGCATGAAGAACTCTCCTGTTATGAATAAGAACTGCCACCAGCCAAATACCAGGCGTAAGCCAGCGCAAGGCCAGCCACCACCAGGGTTGAAACTGTCAAGAACGCCGCCTGTGGCCAGCGTTGCCAATGGGTTGGGACCGGTAACCAGCGTGCCACCAGCGGAATCAGGCTTAAAATCGCCAACACCGTCCAAGGCAGGTTGGCGAAGGCCACGGCGGTGCAGCCGATCAACCCTAGCAATATTCCCGCCGGTAGCGTGAGCACGCAGCCTGCGCCATCTTTGTTTTGCATTTGCAACAGCGCCAACAACAGAACGCCACCGCTTGCGGCGCTGATAGCGATGCCCATTTGTCCGAACAAGGCAGACGATCCGATGATGGCAGCAAGGCCGGTTCCCAGGCCGAGGCTCACCGTTGCACTGGTCGCGCGTAGCTCCTGGTCGCTCAGGCGATCCAGCCAATAGGTCACCCACGCGGTGTAGAACGCGATACCCGCACCTGCGGTCAGCAATTCCAGTCCGTTTTTGCGTAGCAGTGCCACGCCCATGACCCACGCACTGGCCAGTATGCTGAGCACGGCAAAATAAAGTGGACGCCCGTGCCAACGTGCGCCGCGCTGATCGACCACCGCGCCGACAATTGCGGCAGCAATTCCTAGGATTACAATTTTGCGCGCGGCGGTGAGGGGTTGGAGCTCGACTCCATTCACGAACAGCACCGTGACGATGAATCCGGCGATCATGCCGATGCCGCGCTGGGCGAAACTAAAACGATGAGCTATGGCACCTACCAGCAAGGCGGCCAGCAAAGGCAGCACAAACGACTGCACTTCGGGAAAGTTTAATAGGTCGGTCATGAGGTCGTATTATGCAGCGAGCACTGGGCATAGTGTAGCAGCAGCTTGCATTGAGTACAGTGTTATGACCGATGTTCTCGAGACGTCGCAATTGTGAAAAAAAATTTTCGTCTTCACGGCACTGCCGACAAAAATAAATGTCTCACGAGCGTCCAGCCGCTTTAGAAAAGCAATCGAAGCCCGTTTCCGAAATCGCCTGTGTGAATTTTAAAAACTGATGTGCCGGTAACGCTTGGTTTGATGACGCACTGCGGATAAGAAGGCAGCTATGTTATGAAGACATTATGAGGAATCACGTCGCGCGCGGACGATT
Organism: Gammaproteobacteria bacterium; assembly: GCA_031370545.1. GTDB lineage: Bacteria > Pseudomonadota > Gammaproteobacteria > SG8-11 > SG8-11 > UBA6921. The sequence goes on along the minus strand of JANMQQ010000361.1, from coordinate 1,602 downwards.
TAATCTCCACACATTCATCGGCGTGCTGATGTGTGGCATTGCGCCGGGTGCCCTGCATGCGGAGCAAGCCCGCGACTGGAGCGCCGCACCGACCTCCGGTCCCAACTTCACATGGCAAGCTCCGGCACCTGCGCTGGCGACATCTCCGACCGCCGCCGCAATTGCACCTGAACAGCCGCAGACATTGGCGGCCTTGACGGATCTGGCACTGCTCAACAATCCGGCCACGCGGGAAGCTTGGGCGACGGCGCGTGCACAAGCCGCCGCAGTCGGCGTGGCTGCGTCGGAACGTTTCCCCTCCATCGACGCGTTAGTCTCGCTGACTCGAAGTACCTCCGGTGCTACATCCGCACAGACGCGCCTGGCGCCGAGTGTCAGCCTCAGCTACGTGTTGTTCGATTTCAACGCGCGTGGCGCCGCTGAGCAGGCTGCGCAGTATGGCGCGCTGGCGGCGAACCTGACCCAGAACCGCAGTTTGCAAGACGTGGTGCTGCGCGTCGAACAGGCTTATTACCAATTTCTCGGTGCCGATCAAACTGCGGTGGCGGCGCAGGAAACGTTAACAACCGCCCAAGCCAGCGTCGACGCGGCGCGCGTGCGGCGTCAGGCTGGGCTTGCCACCTTGGGCGACATTTACCAGGCAGAAACAGCGTTGGCGCAGACGCAGTTGCAATGGCAACGTGCCCAGGGTGACGTGAATAAATTTCGCGGCGTGCTGTGCAGCACCGTTGGATTGCAAGTTAACGCAGCGCTTCAGTTAGTGCCGCCACCGACGCAGATTCCGGTTCGGGAAGTTAAACAAACGGTCGACTATTACCTGACCAAGGCGCAGGCATTGCGGCCGGATCTCGCAGCGGCCGAGGCGCAGGTACGTGCCGCGCGTGCGCGTGTCGACGCGACCGCTGCACAAGGTCGGCCCGTGGTTGACCTCACCGCCAATGTCGGAACCGTCTACACCGACGGGCATGTCAATGACGGTAAATCACATAGCCTCGGCATGAGCGTGCATATTCCGTTGTTCGATGGACGTCGTACGCGCTATGGCGTGGAGCAGGCGCAAGCCCAGGCTGACCAGTTGGCCGCCGTGCGTGATCGCGTCGCACGGCAAATCGAACTCGACGTGTGGCAGGCGTACTTCGATCTGGAAACGGCAAGCGTCGCGGTCGATAGCGCGCGCGCCTTGTTGCGCAGCGCCAATCAGTCACGTGAAGTGGCCCAGGCACGTTACCGCGCAGGCGTGGGCAATTTGCTGGAGCTGCTATCCGCCCAAGCGGCCGAAGGCAACGCACGCGTGGAAGTCATACAGTCAGAATTGTCCTGGTATTCCAGTCTTTCGCGTCTGGATAACGCCATAGGCACATTTTCTTCCAGGGACGCGCGGATTTAACCCGTTCACATTTGCGAGATGGAAGCGCGGGGTTACACCCCCCAAGGAAAATCACAAAACGGGCGCGACTGAACGTGCCAATAACCAAGTGAAAAACTTATGAATACCGTTAATTGGGGAATAATCGGGTGTGGAGATGTCTGTGAGGTAAAGAGCGGTCCGGCGTTCAATAAGGTCGGCAACTCAAAACTGGTTGCGGTGATGCGTCGCGATGC
>JANMQQ010000294.1:0-4140 GCA_031370545.1 Gammaproteobacteria bacterium | reverse complement strand
TGGCGCCCGACAATGCGCGTCTGTTCTGGGACCGGCTGCCGATGACGCTCGTTGCGTCCGCGTTCGTCGGTACCATCGTTGCCGACCGCTTCGGCGCGCGCGCGGGTGTGTGGTCGCTCAGCGTTCTGTTCGTGCTGTCATGCGGCTCGCTCGCGTACTGGCTGGCGACGCAGTCGCTGGCGCAAGACAACGTGTGGCCTTATATCGCGACCGTATATGGCAGTCTTGCGTTCGCGGTCGTCGCCATGGCGTTGTTCCCGTCGCGTTACACGCATGCACACGCAGCGTGGATTACGCTGGCGATTTACATCACCGCGATGGCGTTCGATACCTGGCTCGACGCGCCGCTCTATGCCGGGGGCGCCATACTGAGCGGCCACAGTCTCAAGCATCTGCTGGCGGCGCTCGCACTGTTCTGGCTGGGCTGGGGTGCGTTGCCAAAACGCACGGCAAAACCCGGCATTTAACCCTGACTTGCCCGCCCCGGTGCACGCAACGCCCGCACCGTTAAAAATAAACCGGGCCGGGCGTCATCCCGGTGTTTTGGCTCGTCAGACTAATTCGCTCGCGCAGCACAGCGGATGACGGATGCTGCGTTGCCAGACCTGCCCCATGACTTTACGCGCCTTAAGCTGAAAAAAATCAACCGGCAGTCTTGCGCACTTTCTTCAATTCGACAATTTCGGTCTTTAACACATTCAGCGCTGGAGAGGATTCGCCCTTACGCCACACCAGGCACGTTGTAACCCTGCCTTCATTTTTCGCCAACGGACTGACGGAAAGGCTTTCCCCGCCACGCACTGTGTTCAACACCGACTGCGGCATGAGAGCGATGCCGGTACCCGATGCCACGCACGCCACGATGGCGTGGTATGAGCTCAACTCCAGCACCCGTTCCGGTACCAGATTGCTTGCGGCGAACCACTTTTGGAGCCGACGACGATAGGCGCAGCCTGTAGGAAACGCAATCACGGTGTCGGCGCGCACGTCCCGCGCGTTGCGGATTTTGGGGTGAGATTTGGGCGCAACGACAACCAGTTCCTCGTCGAATGTGGAAATTGCATCCAGTTGAGCGGTCCCTGGGCATTCGACCACAAATGCCGCCTCCAGCTTGCGCCCCAATACCGCTTCGAGCAGCGCGTCGTTGGTGCCGGTGGTCAGTTCTATCCGCACTGCCGGGAACTTTCGATGATAGCGGGACAACAGCGGCGGCAGGCGGCTCGCCGCGGTGCTCTCCAGTGTGCCTATGCGCAGGGTTCCTTGCGGCGTTCCACCCAGCATGGCGCTGCGCGCCTGATTCGATAACTGCAACAACTGCTCGGCATAACCGAGAAACATCTCCCCGGCCGGGGAAAGAACCAGGCGGCGCTTGTCGCGTATGAACAATTGCGTCCCGAGAGACGCTTCCAGCTGCTTGATACGGGTCGTCACATTGGACTGCACGCGATGCAGTTTTTTCGCAGCCGCGTTGATGCCGCCTTCATCGACGACCGCTTTGAAAAATTGCAGGGCAGCGAAATCCATAGTTCTCAATTCGAGATTGAATTAATCATAATTATTCATTTTTCATGATGGATAGTCAAGCCTAAGATGGCTGCCGACGAGTCAAACTGCGAGCGCAACGATTTATGCGTCACCTTTCGGGACATCGAGTCGCGTACGCCGGCATGTTGGCGTTGGCTGTTGCCATGGGCATCGGGCGGTTTGCATTCACGCCGCTACTGCCGATGATGCAGGACGACGACGCTTTGCCGTTAACGGACGGCGCGTGGCTGGCCACCGCGAATTACGTCGGCTATCTGGCCGGGGCACTATTTGCAATGGCGACCTCGGTCTATCCGGCAGCGGCAATCTGCGGCGGCTTGATCGCGATCGGGTTGGTGACGCTGGGCATGGGACTCACGGACGATTATGCAGCGTGGATTGCACTGCGGGCGATCGCCGGAATCGCAAGCGCGTGGGTCATGATCTACGTTTCGTCCTGGTGCCTCGAACAACTCGCGGTGCTGCGCAAATCGTCGTTGAACGGCAGGATATTCGCGGGCGTGGGGCTGGGAATCGCGGTTGCCGGCCTATTGAGCCTGGTCATGATGAATTGTCAGTGGAACGCCGCCGCTGCGTGGATGACGTTGGGTGTTTTCTCCCTGATTGTTGTGTTGGTCATCGGTCCCACCTTCCTGACGCGGACCGACGCGATTCCGCGGACCGCAACAACAGTTCCGAAAATGAAGATGCAATGGGACAGCGAATCGATTCGCCTCGTCGCATGTTTCGCGACCAGCGGGTTCGGCTACATCGTTCCTGCGACGTTTCTCCCGGCAATGGCGAAACAGGTCATGCACGATCCGTCGATATTCGGATGGTCCTGGCCGGTATTCGGCGCGGCCGCGCTGGCGTCGACGTTGGCTGCCTCCGCGCTGCGTCGAAACATTGGCAATCGCCCTCTCTGGATTGCGAGCCAGCTCGTGATGGCTGCGGGCGTGGCGCTCCCCGCGGTATGGCGCGATATGGCCGCAATCATTTTGGCGGGGTTGTTGGTGGGTGGCACGTTCATGGTGATAACCATGGCCGCCATCCAGGAAGCAAGAGCGATCGCGGGACCGCATGCAATCGGATTGCTGAGTGCGCTGACCGCGGCTTTCGCGATCGGCCAGATATTGGGGCCGATGAGCGTCAGCTTGCTGATCTACCTTGGCGGCGGCCTGGCCTCGGCGTTACTGATCGCAAGCTGTGTACTGGCGGCAGGCGCGTACGTGCTCTATCGCAGTCCGCGAACCTTGGCCATCGCGTAGCCACTTAGCGTGTTTTGAGATGCCTATGAACCAAAGAAGGAAGTCGAAATGAAACTTTATTTGAACAAAGCTTCTCCCTATGCGCGGCTGGTGATGGTCGTTATCCACGAAAAGCGGCTGGCGGCGAGAGTGGAACTCGCGTTGACCGATCCGTGGGCCTCGCTGCCGGATTTACTGGCCGTCAATCCGCTTGCGAAAGTACCCGCACTGGTAACGGACGGCGGACTATCCATCATCGACAGCGTCTGCATTTGTATCCATCTCGACGATATCGGGCACGGTCCGCGTTTAATTCCCGCCGAAACACCGGAGCAGCTCCCGGCCCTGATGAAATACGGGCTCGGACGCGGACTGATCGACGCCGCGTTTGGCGTCACGATAGAAAGACGATTCGCAATCCCAAATACCAAACCGGTGTTGGCGGAGCGTTGGCTCACCGCCGTGCAACGCACGATTGCCGACTTGGAGAAGGACCCGGCATTGATGCACGCGCATGAACATCCGGGCATCGGCGATCTGGCGATTGTGGTCGGCCTTGCCTATGTCGAATTTCGCCTGCCCGAAGTGCGCTGGCGCGACAGCGCACCCAATATGGTCAATTGGTTTGACCGGATGAGCGACCGACCGTCCATGCATTTGACCATGCCTGAGTGAGACTCGCGTGCGTATCGATTACGAGCAGGTACGGCGAGCGATACGCAAGGCACAGCGCATGCAGTCGGAGGAGTCGTGGAGGTCGCTCAGTTGAGTGGGGAGAAAACGCCGCGTCACCAGCGGGGTAGCGCGGGTGTTACACCTGCACCGCGTCGTCGACCGGTTCCCGGCGGCGATGATCGCCGATCAGCCGCTCGCGCAGGATTTTCGACAGGTAGTCGATTGCGTACACCGCCGCGATTAATACGATGATGATCAGGCAGGCCTCCTGCAGCTCGTAGGCGCGCAGGCGATCCGCCAGCAGAAAGCCGATGCCGCCAGCACCCACGATGCCGAGGATGGAGGCCGAGCGCACGTTGTGCTCGAACATGTAGAGCGTATTCGACAGCATCATCGGCAGCACCTGCGGCAGCACGCCGAAGCGGATGCGCTGCAATCCATTGCCGCCGGCCGCGTTGATGCCGTCGATCTGCTTGCGGTCGAGATTCTCGATCGCTTCGGAATAGAGCTTGATAAAGGTGCCGACTTCGACGATGGCGATGGCCATGATGCCGGCGAGCGGACCCAGGCCGATCGCGCGCACGAAGATCAGCGCCCAGATCAGGTAGTCGAACGAACGCAGCAGATCGGCGAAGCGCCGCGTGCCGAACGGCAGCAACCGCGCGCGAGTCATGTTCTTCGATGCGAAAAAGCT
>JANMQQ010000334.1:0-9421 GCA_031370545.1 Gammaproteobacteria bacterium | reverse complement strand
AGCAGTTCAGCGTGGACAGCGTGGCTTCCGGCAAGAGCATCAACCGTGGACCGTTAGTGCAGATGGCGATGAAACGACTGGAGTCGGATTCTTGGTTATACGGTTTCGGCTGGGGTGCCCCACGCAGTAATTTGTGGGCGTGGCTGGGCACCGATCCAGAGCGTCTGCGCGAGACGATCGCCGATTTTCACAATCTGTATTTTTCGCTTCCCATGGTGTACGGCTGGTTCGGTTCATTTGCTTTCGTCGCGTTGATCGGTTACACGTGGCTGCGGGTGGTCGCGACCACATGGCGGTACCGGCGTTCGCCAAGTCCTCTGGTTTTATTGTGCTTCGGATTTGCGGTTGTATGGCCAACGTTTCTACTGGACCAGTACAAGATCAGCATTCTGCGCAATGCCAATTACCATATGCTGTTCTGGATTTGGTTGGCGCTGACGCACGCGCTAGTGGATTCGCTGCGCAGTATGAAACCATCGCCCGCCACCAGTCCGGTTCCCGAGCCATCGCGCCCGCCCGACTGGCGCAGCAAGATTGCAGTGGCTACGGCGCAGGCCAGTATTCGCGGCCGAGAAAGGAGATAGGCCAATGCGCGTGCTCTGGTTCACCAATGTACCTTTACCGGCTGTGTACCAACGCACCAACAGCCGCACTGACGGCGTGGGTGGTGGTTGGATGGCTGCGCTGTGTGAAGGTTTGTGGGGAAATGCAAATGTAAAGCTCGGAGTGGCGAGCACGTTTCCCGGTTTGCACGACGAGTCATTTGAGGCTGACGGTGTCACTTACTACACGTTCGGACAGCCGGCGCGCCGCAATGCTTTCGCGGGATCGCCCAACGAATTGCGTCGCTGCGCCGCCGTGGCGCAGCAGTTCGCGCCAGACGTAGTGCACGTTCACGGCACCGAACGGTTCTACGGACTGCTGAAAGCGTACCTGCCACCAGGCGTCCCGCTGATCGTGTCGTTACAAGGCTTGCTCGGTCCGTATGCGTCGTATGGCAACTTCTTCGGCGCATTGTCACCCTGGGACGTGTTGCGCAGCACGCGTGTGCCGGAATTGTTGCTGCGCCTTGGGTTGTTGTGGGGATACCGGGAACTCAAACAAGCGAGTACGCGCGAGCGCCAGATTCTGCGCGAGTGCGACGCGTTTCTTGGCCGCACTGCCTGGGATCACGCACACGCTACCGCGTTGAACCTAGCGACACCTTACTACCATGTCGGCGAGGTACTGCGTGCGCCGTTTGCCGCACAGCGTTGGGGACTGTACCAATGTCGCCGCCATAGCATCGTGTTCACCAACGCGGGACACCCCCGACGCGGTTGTGAGGTATTGATCGATGCAGTTGCGTTGCTGCGACGTGAATTTCCCGACGTGACTTTGCGTTTCTCCGGGACAGTCAGCGAGCGCAGCGGATACGGCCGATTTTTGCGCATGCGTATCGCGCGGAGCGGGCTGGCAGATCGCGTATCGTATCCCGGTTTTCTCGACGCTACCCAAATGGCCCGCGAGTTGGCTAATAGCCATGTGTTTGCGATCGCGTCGTACATCGAGAACAGTCCGAACAGTCTGGCCGAGGCGATGACCGTCGGCATGCCGTGCGTCGCGAGTTTCGTCGGAGGCATTCCAGACATGATTGAAGACGGCACAACGGGATTGATGTTTCCAGCCGGGGATGCACCGCTGCTGGCCGAACGTATTGCACGCGTGTTCCGTGATGATGCGTTGGCAATTAGCCTCGGTGCGGCGGCGCGCGACGTAGCACTGCAACGGCATTCATCACCGCGCGTTGTCGGTGAATTGCTGAACGCGTATCGCGCGGTCCTCGCGACGGTTTCGGCGAAGCACCGAATCGTCGCGTCGCCGGAGATCGCCACTTCAACCAACGCCTGCGAGACCATGTGATGAGCGATTTTGCAGAAAACAAACAGGTGTCGGATTCGTCGCGTCGGCGGCGTGTAACACGCGACAGCCTCCCGCATTGGGTGTTTTGTGTTTTCAATTTGATGCGATCATTCATCGACACGCAGCTGACCCGCGCCCGCGCCCAATGGTGGGGTGTAGAAGTCGGAGCTGACCTGCGCTGCGTGGGCGTGATGGCGATGTATCGCCTACCCGGCACGCGCATCACTATCGGTCGAGGTTGTGAATTCCGTTCCGCACGGACCTCCAACTGGGTCGGGCTCACGCGGCCGTGCATCGTTGCGACCGTCGGCGAAGGTGCCTCAATCGAAATCGGTTCGAATTGTGGGATCAGCGGAGCATCAATTACCGCTGCACACTCGGTGCGCATTGGCGACCGCGTCATGATAGGCGCCAACACCGTCATCACGGATACGAACTGGCATCCGCTTGACGCCATGGCGCGCGCGGGGGGGGGGCAGGGTGAATCTGCACCTGTGTGTGTCGGGCACGATGTATGGTTGGGCATGAATGTGACGGTGCTCAAGGGCGTCACGATCGGTGCGCGCACCGTCGTAGCGGCGAACAGTGTCGTGACGAAATCACTTCCTGCGGATGTGGTCGCTGCGGGCGTACCGGCGCGGGTCGTGGGGCCGAACTTACCGGGATCGGGCGCGCGGCCATGAACATCGTCATGATGGGCAATTTTCTTTACCCGGTGGGGATGGCGGAAACCAAACGGATTCAGCACATCATTGACTACATGTGCGGAGAGCACTGCGTGACCGTGCACCTACTGCTGCTGCGGCAGTCTCACCCAGGGCGTGACACGACCAAGCTGGACGGCGTACACAAGAACATCGAATTCCGCACCATCGGAGTAAATCTTGTAGCGTCTCCGGCGCTTCCACTTGCGGCGCTGCGGTATCTCGTCGACGGGTTTAGGTACTTGGCGCGTTGGCGAAGTGACGACACACAATGTGTGCTGTATGTATACGGCGAACCGAACATTGAGAATCTGCCGTTCGTTCTGTTTGCGAAGATGGTCGGCTACCGCGTGGTGTTCGACATCACTGAGACCCGCTTCTACATCGGGGCTTCATCCCACTGGTTATCACGCATAAAAGCGGGCACAGGCGAATTTTTGCGGCGGCGCATCGCCCTGCTGGCCGACGCCGTGGTGGTTATATCCAGCCAGCTTATGCAACAGTTTGAGGCCGTAACGCGTGGACGCGTACCCATTCACCTGCACCCCATTTCGGTCAATCTCGACGATTTTCCGGGTCCGGAAAGCGTGCGCGTTCCGCCACGCGTCGTGATGTATGCCGGAAGTTTCGGCGACAAGGACTCGGTGGACAATTTGCTCAGCGCGTTCGAGTGTGTGTGTGAAACACACGACGGATTGGAGTTCATTCTTTGCGGACGCGGTTTGCCCGAGCGGATCCGTGCCTTGGAACGGCGGATCGCGCAGTCGCGTTACCACGAAAGAATTCGTTATCTTGGGTTTCTATCCGACGCGGAATACTACGGCTCGCTGGCGCGAGCCGACATCCCATGCATGATCCGGAATTCAGGCGACTATGCCCAAGCAGGATTCCCATTCAAATTGGGCGAGTACTTGGCCGCCGGTAAAGCAGTGATCACCACGGACGGCGGCGACGTCACGCGTTTTGTCAAAGATAGGCATAGTGCGGTATTGATCCATGACGATACGCCAGAATCCATTTCCGGCGCGCTCGAGTTTTTGTTGGCCGCGCCCGAGACGGCGCAGCGTGTTGGCAGCAACGCGCGTGCCGTCGCCGAAGAACATTTTTGCCACCGCCGCGTGGGTAGTCGCTTGTACGAGCTGTTGGACGGCCTCTCAGGCGGCGTAGTAATCAAAAAACACGCGCCAAACTGAACAGGACAAGGACATGACAATACCGCAGGCGAATTGTCCGGCGTGTGGCGCGGTTGGCACCGCCCTCGGAGCATTACCTTTGCGCTCACAGTTCCAGCGCATGGCGCCAAACCAGCCACAACGTCAGGAATCGCTGTATGCCACAAGTGGGCTGGCGTTCGATGCATACGATATGTGGCGATGTTCATCGTGTCGCGTCGAATTCGTCGCGCCAATGAAGGCGCCCGCGGGGCAATGGTATGCATACGCGTATGACGAGCTCGGGTTGCACGCAACCGGCAGATGGGAGCAGGACACCGTAGCGGCCGCGCTTTCGCTCGACGACAAGGTCGTCGAAATTGGTTGCGGCGCTGGTGAATTCCTTGAACATTGCCGGGCGCGCGGTGTGCGCGCGCACGGGCTGGACTTTTCCACCGCAGCGGTGCAAATGTGTCGGCAGCGTGGCTTGAGTGCCAGCGAGTTGTCTCTTTGTGAGCAGAACGGAGAAATAGCGCCACCGTTTACTGCCACCGCTGTCGCATCGTTTCATGTTATCGAGCATTTGGAAGATCCGGGACTGTTGTTTCGTATGGCGTCACGTTGGTCTCTTTCCGACGCGAAACTGTGGATCAGCGCCCCTAGCGACCGGCGCCTGGACCGGTTGCTGGGCAGAGCAGACGTGATGGATGAACCGCCGCACCATTTGACTAGGTGGACGCACGCTGGCTTGCGCGCGGTTGGTATCCAAAACGGGTGGACTCTGCGTGAGTTCATCTATCAGCCTATTTCGATACGCCAACGGCTATACGACGTGATGTCGGCCACAGCGGACAATACGCAAATCAGCAGCACGTCCCCTGCAGGTTGGACAGGACGTGCGGCCCGCTACCTGCGCTACCCACGTGTGTATGCGCGGCACCGGGGCGTGGTGCAAGCGCTGTCAGGGTTTTCGATGCTTGCGTGCTTTGTCCGTGACGATGAGATGGGGGCGTATTGACAATGCGCGTGCTGATAACCACTCCACCGCTCGACAGACCGGGCGGAGTCGCGACGTACTTCGAGGTGCTTGCCCCCCACATGACCAACGTGGCCAGCTATTTTTTTATCGGATCGCGCGGGGATGACGAAGGAATTGCTCGGCGCGTCGCGCGTGTGCTCGTTGATACTTGGGCATTCACACACCGTCTCTTGAGTGAACGACCCGATCTTGTCCATTTGAATCCGTCATTGGGTCACTTGGCGATCGTGCGCGACGGCATTTTGCTTCTGGTCGCAAAATTGTTTGCGTGCCCCGTTGTTGTGTTCGTGCATGGGTGGGATCAATCGCTGGCACAGGCGCTGAAACATGGCGCGCCGGGCGCATTGTTTCGCGCGGTTTTCAAACGAGCGGATGCGTTCATTGTGTTGGCTAGCAAAGTCGCCGAGGAGTTGCACGCGATGGATATACGCAGACCAATCTTTCTGGAAACTACTACGGTTCACGACGATCTTCTTGCCACGCAACCGCGCCAAACGAAGTCGGCCGATGATCCAGTGCGGATACTCTTTTTGGCGCGCGTCGAACGGGCTAAGGGAATCTTCGAGGTATTGGACGCGTACCACTTACTACAACAACGTTGTTCACATGTGACGCTGACGGTTGCGGGCGATGGCTCGGATTTGCCGGCGGCGCGTGATCGTGCTGCCGCCTTAGGGTTAAGCGTTGAGTTCACCGGATTTGTTCGCGGTGAGGCGAAGCTTCGCGAATTTTTCGCAGCAGATGTCTATTTGTTTGCTTCACACGCCGAGGGGATGCCGATCAGTGTACTGGAAGCGATGGCAGCCGGGTTACCGGTTGTCACGACCTGTGTTGGCGGGTTGGCGGATTTCTTTGACGACGGTGCGATGGGTTTTCTGCTTGACGACGCAGACCCGGTGCGGATGGCCGAGCGCCTTGCTGTGCTTGTCGAGAACCCATTACGGCGTCGCGCAATCGGCAATGACAACACCGAGTATGCGCGCCAGCGGTTTGCGCCAGCGCACGTGGCTAAGCGATTGTGCAATCTTTACCGACGGGTCATAAATCATGAAACAGATGATCGAGCGGTTCTGTCAGCGCGATAGTCTCGCCACGGACGACCCCTACGATGTGTGGAAGGCGCCATTGGGTTTGGCAGTCAAACGGCTGTTCAATTCTTCCCGGGCGCTGGGTTTGGCGCCAGCGGCGCTGCTCAGCATTTGGGATACGTTCATTAACAATCGCTGGCGGATCGGGTATCGGCGGCAAGAGTATGCGATCGTTCGCGCCTTTGCCGCGCTGACACTGCTTAATGTTCACCGCGTCGATTCAGGCGCGAACTGTCTGGACTATGTGCGGCAGCATCTTGAGTGGTTGATGTGTAACCGATCGAGCGGGATTCGTGGCATGGGTTGGGGGCTGGGATTCCAACACGCCGTCAGCCGCAGTTTGGTTCATTCCGAAACCACCGCGTTCGCGACGATGACACCGTACGTATTGGAAGCATTCGTCGCCTACCAGCGAACGAGCGGCGACAACCAGTTTGCGGTAGTTGTTGGCGGCGTGAAAACGTTTTTTCAGGAAGATATCCAGGTCATGTTAGAGACCGACGACTATATGGCCACGTCCTACGGCCCGCTACGTGATCGCGTCGTGGTTAATGCCGTGTCATATGCGCTGTTCGCGCGCGCGCTGGCATGGTCGCTTGCCCCCGCGCCAGACCCGCAGGAAAAAGCCCAGCTTCTGAAGCTTTATGAATTTGTGCGTCTGATGCAGCGACCAGACGGCTCTTGGTTGTATTCGCCGGAGGGCAAATCGTTCATCGACTGCTTCCACTCCTGCATTGTCATAAAGAATCTGATTAAGGCAGCTAAACTTCTCGACTTGCCGGCAAGCGCAGAGGTCATCGACAAGGGATACCGCTACCTGAAGGCCACTTTGTACGATGCAGACAAACGTTTGTTCCGCCGCTTCGCCGTGACCAACAAGCCGGGGCTCGTGGCCTTTGATCTCTATGACAATGCCGAGATGATGAACTTGGCGCACTTAGTTGGTGATCGGTCGCTAGTGGCAACGCTAAGATCAAGTACTCGCGAACACTTCTGGCGCGAGGATGGCATTTACTCGCAAATCGACCGCTTTGGAATACTTAGAAACCGCAACATGTTGCGATGGGCAGTAATGCCCTATTTGTTTGCGTTGTCGCAACTCGAGCTGAACGCGACGACGGTTATGAAGCCGAAAAATATTGCGGTGTAGCTACTGCGCGATATTTCTCCGAAGCGTCGGCCGGAACAAAGCTAAACGGAGATAAAAAATATGTGCGGTATATTCGGCACAGTCGACATTGAGTGTGATGAGCGGATTCTGGATCGCATGGCACATCGCGGCCCGGACGGATACGGTTTCGTCACGCGCGCGGTCGGCGCGCACCGCGTGGCGTTTGGCCACCGGCGTCTCGCCATTGTCGATTTGTCGGAAACAGGCGCACAGCCGATGCACGCGCGAGAGCGACATTGGTTGGTCTACAACGGAGAAATTTACAACCACGCCGAATTGCGGCGGCAGCTGAAGGACGTTGTTTTTCGCGGTCACAGCGACACCGAAACTTTGCTCGCCGCGCTCGCGGCGCGTGGTTTGTCGGCGGTCAATGAGCTCAATGGCATCTTCGCGTTCGCGTGGCTGGATGAAGAACATTCGCGTCTGTATCTGGTGCGCGATCCGTTTGGCGTCAAACCGCTGTACTACGTGCATCGAAACGGCAAGCTGGCCTTTGCATCCGAGCTGAAACTCTTGCGTCCGTTGTTCGCCGACACACTCGACGCGGGCAATCTCGCCGAATTGTTGCGCCTGCGCTATTCCCCATCTCCCGATACGTTGTACCGGGACACCAAGAAACTACGTCCGGGTCATGTTCTGGAAGTTTCGCTCGACGGTCCGGGTATCTCGGCGCGTGAATTTCCGTGGTTCCAAATCCCGGTTTCGCGCTGCGTGCTGCCATTCGAGGACGCCGTGACCAAATACGGCGAATTGCTCGAGCAAGCTGTCCGGCGGCAATTGATGGCTGACGTCGATGTCGGCGTATTGCTCAGTGCCGGAGTTGATTCGGCGCTGGTCGCCAAGTTCGCGCAGCAGAATTCGAGTGCGAAGGTCAAAGCGTTCACCGTCGGTTTTGAAGGCGACAACGCGGCGGACGAAATTAGCGGCGCGGCGGAAACAGCGCGTGTGCTCGGTCTTGAGCACCATAGCGTGCGAATCGGTTTCGATGGTTTTATGGCTACTCTGCGACAGGCCGTACTGACCGTTGAAGAGCCCTTGGCGACAACGTCCATTGTTCCGATGGAACACTTGGCCGTGCTTGCAGCTGCTCATGTGAAAGTGGTGCTGTCGGGGCAAGGCGCCGACGAACCGCTCGGCGGATATGGACGCTATCAAGGCGAAGTATTGCGCCGCTGGGTACCGCGCATGGCATTTGGGATCGGCAGTCGGGTCGCGCAATGGGTAGGCGTCAAGGAGGAGCAGACGCTGCGCGGTTTGCGCGCGCTCGGCATCGCGGATGATGCGAAGCGATTTCTCGCAACGTATACCGTGTTTGACGCGGACGAAATACAGCAGCTCATTGGTCATCGCGACGACCAGTCGCTCAGTCGAGTCCAGTACGCGTACGACGCGCTGCATTGCGCGGAACGCGAGGCTGGCGCGGCGCGGCTGATGGCGTTGGATACCCAGCTCAATCTCGCTGACGATCTATTACTTTATACGGACAAGATTACGATGCGGCACTCCCTCGAGTGCCGCGTGCCACTTCTCGACATCGACTTGGTGCGTTTCGCGTTGTCACTACCGGCTAACTATCGCGTGCGTTGGCGGCGCGGCAAATTGATCCACAAGGCGTTTGCCCAATGCGTTCTTCCACCGAAAATAGTTAACCGCAAGAAACAGGGATTCGAGTCGCCGACCAAACGCTGGTTCGTTGAGCATAGCGCGTGCTTGAAGGATATGCTGCTCGCGTCGGGCACACCGTTTGCGCGCGTCTTTGACACCGTGGCGGTCGCGGCAGTGTTGCAGAAGCATGGCCAGGGCTTTAACCGCGAACGGCATCTGTTCCTGCTGCTTGGGTTGTTCTATTGGCTCGAAGCTCACGGCTAGTACCATCCACGATGTGACGTCATATGGATGTCACGTTGGTGCACCAGTATTCAGGCGTCGATTCCCAGCCGATTGTTCTACGTATTTGTAATCTCGGTTGACAGCAGCTCTTACCGTTCACGAGTCATCCCCGGCTCAGAATGGTCGTTAAGCGGAGCCTCAGACATCAACGATCTCGGCCAGATCGTCGGCTCTGGGACCATCAACGGACAGGAGCATGCCTTCCCGGCGACCCCCGCCGTGCTTCCCGTTCCTGCGGACGTGTGGCTGCTCGGCTCCGGTTTGTTTGGTCTGATAGGAATGGCGCGCCGCAAAACAGCCTAAGCAAGAAATTTGGTAACTACTCAGGTAGTCCGAGATACCCACTCAGGTTCGGATTCAAAAAAATGAACGGGCGTCTATAATAAAACGGCATGGAAACAGATCCCAATCTTGATCAGCTCAGCGTTAGCGAGAAAGACGACCTGATCCGTGCGTTGTTCGCGCAAGTGGCGGCA
>JANMQQ010000290.1:0-11692 GCA_031370545.1 Gammaproteobacteria bacterium | reverse complement strand
CTGGAAACGATCAATCAAATCTTCGCGGAAGAATCCATTTTGGTGATGCGAAAACACCACTCGTTTGAAATGACCGCTAAGTAGTGGCAGCAAGGCGTTTGAGAAGGAATCGCCAATCATCAACAACACTGGTCCCTCGCGTCCCGTCTCCACGACACGGTCGGCGGTCCAGTCGGTTGACGATGTAAGGTGCTCAATGCGTTGAGTGCTTGTGAGCACTGGATCGATGAGCTGGGTGTAGTTCTGCACGACTAGACTGGCGATACCTAGCATGTGCGCGAGATCCTGTGGCCGTGCGGCACGCGCAACCTCAAGCGCAGTGAAATCTTGCCTAGGGCGCGGTGCGACGGGCTGACCACGTACGGCCAAAGTTTGCATTAGCGTGTTGTAGGCAACGTAGGCCCCCTCACCGGTCCAGTGGGTATCAAAGGGGCTGTAGATTTCCACTCCGGCCTCTCTCGCGCGCGCGAGTGGGGTGCGTAGGTCAATAATTGATTCAACTCCAGCCTGAGCGGCGGCCACAGCCAATACGTCAACGTCCGAGGAGTTTTTCCCCTCGCCAGCCCAGCTAGGAAGACGCTCCGGGTACAGCCGTTCTTTGACAGGGGGAGCGATAACGACATAGAGCATGCCTCGGCGCGCGAGCGTCTCACTGCGAGCTTCTAGAGTTTCAACCCATGTTTCAATACCGGATAAAGTGATGTCGCTCGGGCGCAGTTGCGAGAGATGGCTACCGTTGTCGTAGAACAACCACCCTTGTTGCCCCACCACTACCCGCGGAGTCCCCGAGTAACCGCCAAGGTAACGGAGATAGTTCAGACCAGCTATCAGATAGCGACGCGTAGGGAAATGATCAGCAATATAGGCGTCCAAGCCGATACGAAATCGATCGAGATCTGTTATTGAGTTCGGTGGTTTTGGCAACTCGGCAAGTATCCTATTCTCGACTAATTCGGGTTCACGTAGGTTAGGCACGCGATTTAGGAAGAGTAGAAGAGCCTGCAGTGCAATGACGCCCACTATCAATCTCCACCAATGCCTGGATATCTTGGTCATGACTCAGAACCGGAAGTAGAGAAATGGATTGAGAGTTGAGCCCGCAAGTAATGCACATGCCAAGGTAAAACCTGCTAATAAAATTGGGGTCGAGATACGATGCACGTGCAGAGTATCGAGTCGTTCTTCAAGAATTCGCTGCGACCGAGCGACCCGTTGCACACCAAAGCGGTCGAGTAACCAAGGCAGGCTTGGCCAGGCAAGCAAGATGCCGAACGTATACGCCGTGAACACTTCGGGTGTTAACAGAACCTGAGTGCCGACTCCGGGCATCGCCCAACGTGACGGATCGAACATTCCCGCCAAATAACTCATTGCATGGGAAAGGTTCGTAGCACGGAAGAATACCCAGCCAATCATCACCGCCAGTAGTGCGTATGTCGCACTAACCAGCGCAGGCAATCGCACGAGTTGATTGCCAAGCCACAGCCGCTCTATTAATAGAAACCCACCATGGAAGAGGCCCCAGATAATGAAATTCCAGGCTGCGCCATGCCACAGGCCGGTCAAAACGAAGACCACGAGCAGATTTCGCACAGTTGCCAGTTGGCCACCCCTATTACCACCGAGCGGAATGTAAACGTAGTCACGGAACCAGAACGAGAGGGACATGTGCCAACGTCTCCAGAAATCGGTGATCGACCGTGCAGCATAGGGATAGTCGAAGTTGCGGGGGAAAGTGAACCCCAGCATGAACGCGAGGCCGATTGCCATATTCGAGTAGCCACAGAAATCAAAATAAATTTGTAGCGAATATGCGACGATCCCCGCCCACGCATCCCCGGCGACAAGCTCTGTGACGGGAAGGCTGAACGCATGATCAGCCATCGGTGCCAACGTGTTTGCGACCAGAACTTTTTGGCACAAGCCAATGATGAAATATTGCACACCGAGACCAAAGCGTTCGAGTGAGAGATGACGGCTGGCGAGTTCGTCACGGATGTCGGCGTATCGCACGATCGGGCCTGCGATCAGGTGAGGGAACATTAAAATATAGGTCGCGAACCTAAGCAGGTTCGGCTCAGGCGCTACTCGCCGACGATATACATCCGCGATATAGGACAGCAGTTGGAAGGTGAAGAATGAGATGCCTAGTGGCAGCTTTAAGCCTAGCGGCTGCAATGCCAGCGACGGCATCATCAATTGCAGATTGGCGATAATGAAGTCAGCGTACTTAAACAGCGCGAGAACGCCAAGGTTGATCGTGAGCGCAGAAATCAATGTCAGTAATCGAGATCTGCCCTGCAACCGGCCCAACCAACGCACCAGCGAATAGTTCACCACAATCAAAGCCCCGAGGAGTAGCACATACAGGCCCTCGCCCCAGGTGTAGAAGGCGACGCTACCGGCCAGGAGCACAGCTGTCCGCATCCCGCTTAGCAGATAAACGCCAAGGAGGACCGGCAGAAAAAAGAAAATAAAGATTATTGAACTGAAGAGCATGGTGGCTTCAACTATAGCTTTTAGCTAGCCTGTCTCAGGAGGAAACTACGATCACTCCCAGCACGATGATCAACCCACCAGCCACCTGCCTCCACCCGAGCGGCTCACCCAGCAAGTAAAAGCTGAGGATCGGTACGAAGATGAAGGCCAGAGCCATAAAGGGATAAGCGATGCTTAACGGAATACCGCGCAACACCCACACCCATAAAAGTGTGGAGAGGCCTAACACTGCCAGACCACCCATAAGATAGGCATTGATCCGCTGACCAGCCAACCAGAAACCCAGCACGTCGGGGTTGCGCAGATTCATCGCCGCCATCTTCAGCAGGAGCTGGCCCATTGATATGCCGAGTACGGACGCGAGCGTCTGGGCCAACTTCCATTTATCCATGAAACAACTCCCGCTAACAGGTTGCGCCGGTCACGCTGGTACGCTACCGAACAACGCCTATTTGCCGACAACAGATGGTGGGGTGTTCGCCAAGTAACCTATCACTTGCGCAGCGATCTCGTGGTTGTACAGGCGTGCTGGTAGCCCCAATCCATCGGCGAAGACATTCCCATCGGGAATATGTGCACCCGTACGTGCCACGATTGCCTCGAAATGGTCGAGAAAGCGGATGTCTCTACCGTTGACCGAAATTCCCACATCAGCCTCCAGTTCATCCCAAAAATCGACCTGATAAAACAACTTACACTCGTCCTGCTCACTAGGTTCGACGTGGAATAACGTGACACCCTGCAGAGTAACCTGTCTCAGCGCAAGTGCGACCTTGTCGCGCGCGGCGCGATTTACGAAGAACACATGCGCGTCGTTTGTCATGAGCTGCTCTACCGATTTGAAGTCGAAACCCACGTCACGCAGAAACCGGGTTGGATTGATCTGTCGGTAACAAATGCGCGGCTTCTCGTGGACGATGTTACGTTGGGTAAGCGCGTTCATCACCACTAGCGCCTCACCCTCCTCGCGAGAGGCGAACAGCATTCCGAGTACGCGGTCGATGGCGCGCAATCCGAAGCGCAGATCCTTTGTGAGGTGCGTGCCAGCCTCCCAGCGATGATGCTGAAGGTGGGCAATGCTGTTGAGAAAAATCAATGAGAGTTGCGGTCGATGTCGCTTGCGCTCCTGGAGAAAGAGCGCGGTGGAAAACAAGTCGAACAACGAAAATAGCATCGCGTTGTTAATGCCTTTACGCAGTACCCCACTGAGAATGAATGGGCTCATTCCGAGGATATTCAGCAATGCGCCCGAGCCGAGTACATAGCGCGCGAGACGTAAAGTGCGCAGAGCAAACGCACTCTTGGAGACCTCAAGGTAGTTCTTCGAGTAGTAACGTGGTAGCGCAAGCAGGTCGTTGAGCGACGCTGGATAGGCTTCCTCCTCAAAGGTCCAAGGGTCCGGTAAAAAAAAAGCGCAGCGCTCTGCGCTACCCCGGGTCGCATTCATGGCACCCCAGATACCTGAGCTTATGCCGCACGAGCTTAACTTCTCCCAGAGCTGTTTCAGGCCGAGTTTTGATGGCGCATCACCAAGGTGAATGATGCCATGCTGAGAGGACGGGACGCCGGTATGGGTGGACACCCATTGCAC
The DNA here is from genome assembly GCA_031370545.1 of Gammaproteobacteria bacterium. Classification (GTDB taxonomy): domain Bacteria; phylum Pseudomonadota; class Gammaproteobacteria; order SG8-11; family SG8-11; genus UBA6921. Next base: position 7,602 of record JANMQQ010000290.1, on the reverse strand, counting down.
CCACGGGTCAAGGCCGCGGTGCTCGACGAGGTCATCAGTGGTGGTGATTGACGCATGCATGCCTAGCAACTGCTCGATGTTTCGGAGCCGTAGCTCGGCAATGCCGCGCTTGAAAAGATCAGTCGAGAATTCGTTGAGCTCGACAAGAAGGAGACGTGGAAGCTGGCTGGGCATGGGTGGCCTTTGTTTAGTGAAGATTGTCAGACGTGGGATCAGGAAGATCACGCGCTATGGAATTACGTGGCACACCGGCGATATCGTAAGCCAGGAATGCCAGCAGCAACTGCAAGCCGACTAAGATGGGCAAAGCAGCGAGCATGATGATGCCTAATGCTGTTGGTGTCCCGCTGTGCAAAGCGAGTATCCAATGGTAAATGCCATAGACCAATCCAAAGGAAACCATCGCGCCCCCGAGCACGAGTTCAATCGAGGCAAGACTCATGTCACGCAGAAAATAATTGTAGAAAATACGTTTGGCGAAATTCCGTGCATGCTTAGCTAGAAATTCCGGCAGTATTCGCCCGATCCTGAGGTGGCTGGTCTCGTCGCCGTAAATCGCATGCATGGGTATATCCAAAACTACTGCACGAAGGATATTCAGTCGGAAGAGGATGTCGGTCTCGAAAAAATAGCGGCGACTGATGTTATCCAATGGCAGATGTGCCGCAACTCGGGCAGAAATTGCAGTGTAACCGTTCGCCGGATCGAACATGCCCCAGTAGCCAGTGGAGAGTTTCGCCATGAGCGACAGCACGGAGTTGCCGAAGATGCGCAGCGGCGGCATACGACCAATGCGCGACAAATCGTAAAATCTATTTCCCTTTGTGTAGTCCGCGCGTCCATCAAAGATCGGCTGCACCAACCTAGGCAGCATCCGCGCGTCCATCTGGCCGTCTCCGTCTAACTTGACGATGACGTCCATGCCGTCCGCGACCGCTTGGCGGTAGCCATGCATAACCGCCCCACCTACGCCTTGGTTGACTTTAATGCGCAGTACCCGCACACGAGGGTCGCGATTCTCGCGCTCGACGAAGTCGCCAGTTCCGTCTGGACAGCAATCATCCACAACGTAGATTCTCTCGACCTCTGTGCCGATACTCTTTATCACGCCTAGAATATGACGGGTCACCCGGAAGCACGGGATTACGGCGCCGATTCGATGTGTGTGAGGTAAGCATTCCAGTGAGTTGTTAGCCAAAGGACTGGTGATAGGAAACTGGTTCATGGCTGACTGCGCGAAGAAGTGATGTTGGGCGAGATAGCTGGCCGACTAGCACCAAGTAATAGTAGCAACCAGAGGATCGTGACCAATGGGATCGCCCCAAATAAGTATCGAAAGTCGCTAGATATCATGGTAGGCAGGAAAGATAGGTACAACAGTGAGGTGGCAAGTATGATCACAACAGAAATCGCTCGCAGACGGCCCGGAAGATGAGCTCGGGCGACTGCAGCAGCTGCGCCCACAAGCAACGTCAGCCAGAACACATGGCGGTAGAGCGGCCAACTAAAAAGCGAAGAGGCGACCCTATATACAAAAAGGTCGCGGGCATCCCTACCAACCGGCAGGCCCACCGCCGCCAGATAAGTTTCATTGCCATCTACTCCAATGTGCACTGGCAGTGTTGGTTCGATGCCCCGCAACCCAAGCAGGGTCGAATATGCGGTCGCGCGGTGGGCGATATATGCTGCTGGATTTTGCTTCAGTAACGCCCACCACGCCTCAAACAGTGACTCGTTCGATTTTGCGCTCAGCCAACCCATTGCTTGCGGATCGCGAGCAAGGTAATCGATCCGGCTAGGGTCATAACTGGTTCTTACAGATGCCAGTTGCTCAGCAGTTATTGGGTAGGCAAACTCATCAAATGAGCGTGGGGAGCGGGACACGATACCAGCTATGTCAAATATCATGATGCTGCGGAACCCAACAGAACTAGATCGTCCGTCCGAGCTGCGAATGCTTTCTGCTATCCATGCTTGTAGCCCGAGCACAACAATTACAAAGCACGTGAAGGTAAGTAAGGCAAGCCGTGGTCGCACTATCCGGCTGTAAGGTGAGAGAGCAATTATCGGTACAAGCACCAGAACTGGTGCCATAAAGACACCCTGTTGGCGGACCAAGAAGGCTGCGGCGAGTAGCACGACTGACAGCGCAGCACATGTCCAGCGTCGAAGCGGGGTACCTAGCGTGGCGGCAATACCAAGGGCGCAGCCCGCTGTAAGCAGAGAGGCAAAAAGCACATCTTTCCAAACGATACCTACGTAGATCAAAACGATCGGATTTAGCACCAGAAGCCATGCAAGCATTCCTCGCCAGGCAGCAATTCGTGGCGTCCCTTGCTCTTTTCTTGCCGCAGCTACGCTACCAGCTGCGACCGCAAGAGAGCCGTAAATAAGAACAGTATTGAGAAACACCATTCCAGCCGTTGCCAACTCACCGCCACCAAGCCAACGTAAGAGGGCTGACATAAACGGGGGGTTCCAACTGATGGATTGACCGGTGCTCGCCTCGTACAGCTGGATGCTGGTGTCCATAGATACTTGCCCAGGCGAGTGGACCGCTATCGCAGCAGCGACGAGTAAAAAACATAAGGCGGCGATGATGCGGACGACGCTTTGCGTATCCATAACGCAGAGTTTCGCAAATTGTGTCCAATCTGTGTTCTTAAAAAGCTGGCAGCTTAGCTCACGCAGATTCATAAAAGTTTTCAACACTCGACGCCCATCGTTCGGAGATATATGTACATCCTTAGTTAACGGTTACAGTTTGATGCGTTGGACACGCTATAGGCGTGGCCGCGTCCGTCTCAAGGATGAAGACCACGTATTCGCCGGGCTTGACATTATTAAAGTCCGCATCGATTTGGTAGCCCGCTGTAGTCAAAGACGGGCTCTTGAAAAAGGTGGCAACGTCTGGCCTTTCTAGGCCTGTTGTGCCGTTTAAACTGTAGGTTTCTGCGCCAACCAACATCATGCGAATCGACTTTGGCACCGCGGATAATTCCGAATTGGTTGCGAAGCCTATCAATTTGTAGGCAATATTTTTTTTAACTGAATAATTATTCTTTGTGCCGAAATTTGTACTGTTGTTGGCGATTGTTACGATATTTTCAAGGGAGCACGTACCAACAGTTTTCATCGCAGCAATCGAGTGATTGCTTTCAGATGCCACGGTAAATCGCTGTTTTGCCACTACCGTTTCAGGCGGGCTACCACTACATGCCACAAGATAGATTGAACCAATCAGAGTTAAAAAGTGGGTGACTTTTTTTGGATTCATTTTTAATCCTTATGGTGAATCAAATTGGATACGTGCGATACGAGGCCACTGCTTTACAAATATACGAAGCAGAAACCAATTCGGTGCAGGTAGCACTGGCTAGAGATTGTAGACTACCCTCAGATATTGATGGCACATTCGTCGGTAGATTGATTACGTGATTATAAATATTACGACGACTTTGGCTTCAGTGGAGTATCAAACAATTATTCCTACGTTACAAAAGCCCCCTGAGACTAAATGCGTCATCGTCGTTAATTGGAATTCAGGACCGTATCTACGCAAATGTTTGCATGCGGTTCTGAGTCAATCCGTCCCGGTCGGCAAAATCATCGTCGTAGATAACGCGAGTAGCGATGCTTCGCTGTTGGAGGCGGAAGGCTTGCTGCTGCATGTGCAGTTGATCCGGCTACCGCATAAAACAGGCTTTGCGGCGTGCAACAATATCGCGGTCAAGGCGGCTGAGGGTTACGAATGGATTGCATTCTTGAATCCGGATGCGTTCCCGGAACCGGATTGGTTGGAGCGTTTGCTCCATGATTCAAGCGCTTGATCGGGGACGCTTGGATGGTGTCGGCGATGCGTATCACGTGTCCGGGGTGCATTGGCGAATCGGCTATGGGGAGAAGGTTCGCGACTCCGTTGTGCATGACGCAGAAGTGTTTTCGGTGTGCGGTGCGGCGATGTTGTGTCGGCGCGATTTATTTCTTGAGGTGGGCGGTTTTGACGAACGCTTTTTTTGTTATGCGGAAGATGTCGATCTGGGTTTTCGGTTGCGATTGCGCGGGCAGCGTTGTTGGTATGTCGCCGATTCCACGGTGTATCACGTCGGTTCGGCGAGCACGAGCAAACGCAGCGATTTCGCCGTGTACCACGGGCACCGCAATCTGGTGTGGGTGTATTTCAAGAACATGCCCTGGCCCCTTTTATTGATTTACCTTCCGCAACACATCTTTCTCAACATCGTTTCACTGATTTACTTCACGGCGCACGGACAGGCACGCGTGATTTTCGCGGCCAAGTGGGCGGCGTTGCACGGGTTACCGCGTGTGTTGCGTGAACGGCAGCAGGTGCAGCGAACGCGGCGCGTTGGCGCGTGTGAAACTCGGCGTGTGATGGCGACAGGTTGGCTCACGCCGTATCTGCGTGGTGGTCTGTGGAAGGAGCTGCTGGGTCGTTGGCGATCAGTCGTAAAGCCGGCAGGTAGTGGAGATAAATGATGGCGTGCCGGGCGTTGTTTGCGATGGGGAGTGCGTCGATTTCCGGGCATCAACGACGCTGAAGAACGCCTTGATGTAGCGCAGAAGGCGAGATAGTCTTCTTTATTGCTTCTGCCGAATTGACGCGAGGTGAACCATGAACGCAATTGTGATTGAGCATGTGAAGGTGGGTGATTTGCCCGAGGATTGGCGCGAGCGGTTGCATGCGAAAAGCGATACGCGGGTGACGGTGCGCATCGAGGAAGAGACGGAGCAGACCGCCGCGAATCAGACCGAACCCTTCGTCACCAACGATCCTGCGTTTGGCATTTGGCGTGATCGCGAGGACATGGCAGACGTTGATGCTTACATGCGCAAACTGCGTGCGCCGCGCTTCTCGCGCGAGTAGGACTCTGCAATGCTGGTGGACACCGATGTGTTGATCTGGCACCTGCGTGGCTTGCCCCAGGCGACGCGGCGGCTTGATCAGTTGCCGAACCTGACGCTCTCGGCCATTACCTAGCTGGAATTGTTGCAGGGGTTTCGCAGCAAAGCGGAATTGGTCGCAGTGCAAAAGAGTTTCGAGATGCGCAAGGCGCAACGCCTGCCACTCACGCCCGCGATTACCGAGCGCGCTACTGCGTTGATGGAGATGTTGACCTTGAGCGACGGGTTGCAGTTGGGCGATGCACTCATTGCCGCCACCGCGCTGGAACATCGCTACACACTACTCACCGGCAATGTTAAACACTTCGGCGCTATTAAAGAGCTCAAGATCGAACGGTTTGAACGATAGCGATTCCTATGAACACTAAGGTGCTGACCACGCATGTACCTCAGTCTTTGGCGGATAAGGTCGATCAAATGGCCGCGCGCTTAGAGCGCTCGCGCGGCTGGATTGTGAAACAGGCGCTGGCCGCTTGGATCGACCAAGAAGAAGAACGTCGGCGACTGACGTTGGAAGCATTGGCGGACGTAGATGCCGGACGGGTTATCGACCCCCAAGCAGTGCAAGCGTGGGCCAATAGCCTTGATACCGACAATCCGTTGCCTTTGCCGGTGTCGGCTCCACCCTGATGGAACTAAAATGGGCCAGTAAGGCGTTGGCCGATCTGGCACGGCTCTATGAATTCTTGGTGCCGGTGGAGTCAGCTGCAGCGCGCACGGTTCGATCGCTGACCGCCGCACCGGCCATATCTTGGAACATCCCCGGATCGGTGAAAAGTTGGAAGAGTTCGAGCCACGCGAGGTTCGACGCATTCTGGTCGGACGTTATGAGGTGCGCTATGAAATCAAAGAATCCACGCTGTACGTGCTGCGGCTCTGGCATACGCGAGAAGACCGGTAGCCATCTGTAAACGGCTAAAACAACTACGCGTCAACAAAGCACTCAAGGGGACGTGCGAAGACGCGTGTTGTTTAGCGCGTGAGATGGATGCGTTGATCTTGAGCGACGGGTTGCAGTTGGGCATGTGCACTCACATTGTCGCCACCGTGTTGCAACATCACTTCATGCTGCTCACCGGTAACGTCAAGGAAACGCGGATTAAATCTGTTCGCATTGAGCTTATGACGGTTGGTCTTTAATGGTGAGTATAAATACTCAATATAATGAGTAATTGGAGCGCCAATGTTTTTTCGCCCCCAGCTTGACACGCTCAATGCCCGGTTGCGGCAACCGCGCAGATTTTTACAGATATTGGCTGGCCCCCGCCAAGTGGGAAAAACTACGCTGGCGCGCCAGGCAATGGGTACTTTTGCCGGTGAGGCGCACTACGCCACGGCGGATTTGCCTGCCGCCCCGGATGTCGAATGGATCGGACAGCAATGGCGCATTGCACGCCTGATGGCGGCGCGCGGCTCGGCGCTGCTGGTGCTGGACGAGGTGCACAAGGTGCCGCGCTGGTCAGAGGCGGTGAAGATGTTGTGGGACGAAGACAGCACGGCCGGCACCGCCTTGCACGTGGTGCTGCTGGGTTCTTCGCAATTTTTGCTGCAGCAGGGCTTGTCAGAAAGCCTGGCCGGCCGCTTCGAGCTGATACGCGTGCCGCACTGGTCCTACACCGAAACGCGCGAAGCCTTTGGCTGGGATGTGGAGCGCTTTGTGTATTTTGGCGGTTATCCGGGTGCAGCCGCTTTGGTAGAAGACGAATTCCGCTGGCGTAGCTATGTGTTGGACGCCATCGTAGAGCCCACCCTGTCTCGCGATGTGCTGCAACTAACGCGGATTGACAAGCCAGCCTTGTTACGCCGCTTGTTTGTGCTGGGCTGCATGTATTCGGGGCAGGTGTTGTCATACCAAAAAATGATTGGGCAACTGCAGGATGTGGGTAACACCACGACGCTGGCGCACTATCTCCAACTGCTGGGCGGCGCATGGATGCTTACAGGTTTGGACAAGTACGCGGGCGATGTGGCACGCAGCCGCGCAGCGAGTCCCAAATTGCAGGCGCTCAATACGGCGCTGGTGTCGGCACAAATGGGGGGTGACTTCACTGCCACCCGAAACGACGGTGAGCTGTGGGGGCGCTTGGTGGAGTCCGCAGTGGGCGCGCATTTGCTTAACACTGCGCCGCCCGGCATGGAGGTGACTTATTGGCGCGAGCGCAATCAGGAGGTAGATTTTGTGCTGCGCCAAGGTGGCAAGGTGGTTCCCATTGAAGTAAAAAGTGGGCGTAATAAGGGAGCTTTGACTGGGTTAAAGATTTTTTCTGAAAGCTTCAAGACCGCGCCGGGCGTACGGGTGGGCACGGGCGGGGTACCTCTCGATGTCTTTTTTGCCACGCCGCCTGAAGCTTGGCTGTAAGAGCAAGATGGACAATATGTCATATCCAACATATGGCCAGGGCGTAATGGAAAACAAAGCAGTTGATCCAACTACTACATAATGCGCGGCGGGTCTCGACCCAACGAGAAGCATGTTTATACATATGTATACTGGCACAATAGTATACATGCCTATACTTGCTTATAAATTGCTAGAAATTAACCGTCATGGACAAGATCAAAAACCCTTTTTCACCCGGAGCGGGTTCGCCACCGCCCGAACTGGCAGGCCGGGACAGCATTTTGGAGCAAAGCCCGCGTGTTGCTTGGGCGAATGCGCGCTAAGCGGCCGGAAAAAAG
>JANMQQ010000286.1:0-2628 GCA_031370545.1 Gammaproteobacteria bacterium | reverse complement strand
TCGGCATGACTTCGCAAACCTCCGACGTGGCCGTCACTTCACGTCTGATGCGCCGCGTTACCCTGGCGCATGGCGTGCTCGCATTTGGTTTCAATGTTGTGGTGGTGGCCTTGAGCGTGAATATCTTCGCCAGTCTGGTGGCCTGATGGATTTTGCTGCACTGATCCAGCAATACGGCTATTTCGCGGTATTTCTGGGTACCCTGCTGGAAGGTGAAACCATCCTTTTGCTGGCTGGACTTTCCGCGCATCAAGGCTATTTGAATCCCCTGGTCGTCTGGCTAACCGGCATAGCCGGTGCCATTCTGGGCGATCAGCTGTTTTATTACCTGGGACGCAAGCACGGCCACAGCCTGCTGCGGCGCTTTCCTGCCTGGGCGGCGCGTGCGTCCAAAGCGGAACAGTTGATTGCGCGCTATCACGCACCGGTCATTGTGGTATTGCGATTTGCCTACGGCCTACGCATGATTGGACCGATGATGGTCGGTATGAGCGCAGTTACACCGTATCAGTTTACCGTGTGGAATACACTCGGTGCAGTGCTCTGGGCGACGCTGATCGTGGCCGCTGGCTACCTGTTAGGCGATACGCTGCACTGGCTGCTGGGCGACCTCCACCAAATCGAAATTGCAGTATTGAGCAGCATCGCAGCCGTGGGCGCGCTGGCCTGGCTGATTGGCCGCTGGCGCGCCCGCCGCTGATACACATCAGCCCTTGTCGAACACCATCTTGCCGTCGCGGAAATCGACACGAATAGTGTCCTTCTCGGCAAAGTGGCCGGACAGTATCTCCTTGGCCAGCGGATTTTCCAGTTGCGACTGAATAGCCCGCTTCAACGGCCGCGCACCAAACACCGGGTCGAATCCGACGGCTGCAAGTTCAGCCAGTGCGGCATCAGTAATCTCAAAGCCCATGCCCATCGCTGCCAGCCGTTTGCCCAGATACTGCACCTGGATACGCGCAATCGACAGGATATTCGCCTCGCCCAGCGCGTGGAACACCACCACCTCGTCAATCCGGTTGATGAACTCCGGCCGGAAATAAGTCTTCACCTCCCCCATCACCGCCAGTTTGATGACCTGATAATCGTCGCCTGACATCTGCTGGATCATCTGGCTGCCGAGGTTCGAGGTCATCACGATCACGGTATTCTTGAAATCCACCGTGCGTCCCTGACCGTCCGTCAATCGCCCGTCATCGAGCACCTGCAACAACACGTTGAACACATCCGGATGGGCTTTTTCAACCTCGTCCAGCAAAATCACGCTGTAGGGTTTACGCCGCACTGCCTCAGTGAGCGTGCCGCCTTCTTCATAACCGACATAGCCCGGCGGTGCGCCGATCAACCGTGCCACGCTGTGTTTTTCCATGAATTCGCTCATATCGACGCGAATCAGATGGTCTTCCGAATCGAACAGGAAGCCCGCCAGCGCCTTGCACAGCTCGGTTTTACCCACACCTGTGGGGCCGAGGAACAGGAACGAGCCATACGGACGGTTCGGGTCGGACAGCCCGGAGCGCGAACGCCGTATCGCGTCCGATACCAAACGCACCGCCTCGTCCTGCCCCACCACACGCTGATGTAGCGTGTTTTCCATCTGCATCAATTTATCGCGCTCGCCCGACAGCATTTTGGAAACGGGAATGCCGGTTGCGCGCGACACTACTTCGGCGATTTCTTCCGTGCCGACCTCGCGCCGCAGCAGCTTGAATTCGTGCTTGCCCTCACCCGCTTCCGCCTGTTTCAACTGCGCTTCAAGCTGCGGCAGTTTGCCGTATTGAATCTCGGCCACCTTGTCGAGCTTGCCCTGGCGCTGCAGATCGGCCAGTTGCGCGCGCAACCGCTCAATCTCTTCCCGCACATGCTGCGCACCGGACACCATCGCCTTCTCGGATTTCCAGACTTCCTCCAGGTCGTTGTATTCACGCTGCAGGCGTTGCAATTCGTCTTCGATCAGCTGCAGGCGTTTGAGCGAGGCTTCGTCTTTCTCGCGTTTCACCGCCTCGCGCTCGATCTTGAGCTGGATCATGCGCCGTTCCAGCTTGTCCATAATTTCCGGCTTGGAGTCGATTTCCATCTTGACGCGCGACGCCGCCTCGTTGATCAGATCAATCGCCTTGTCCGGCAAAAAGCGATCGGTGATGTAACGATGTGACAATTCCGCCGCCGCGACGATGGCCGGGTCAGTAATCTCGACGCCGTGGTGGACTTCGTATTTTTCTTTCAAACCGCGCAAAATGGCGATGGTGTCTTCGACCGAGGGTTCATCCACCAGCACCTTCTGGAAACGCCGCTCCAGCGCGGCGTCCTTCTCGATGTATTTGCGGTATTCGTCGAGCGTGGTGGCGCCCACGCAATGCAGCTCGCCGCGCGCCAATGCAGGTTTCAACATGTTGCCTGCATCCATTGCGCCTTCGGCCTTGCCTGCGCCGACCATGGTGTGCAGCTCGTCGATAAACAGAATGATGCGGCCTTCGTCCTGCGCGACTTCCTTGAGTACGGATTTCAAGCGTTCTTCAAACTCGCCCCTGAATTTGGCACCCGCCAGCAGCGCTGCCATGTCCAGACTCAGCACCCGCTTGTTTTTAAGTGAATCAGGCACCTCACCCGCCACGATGCGCTGCGCCA
>JANMQQ010000237.1:0-18340 GCA_031370545.1 Gammaproteobacteria bacterium | reverse complement strand
CCGTACTCCGATATTGCCACCGCCGGCGATGACGATGCGCTTGTAGGGTTTGTCGAGACGCCGCAGCTCGCCCATTACCGCGCGGATGTTATTTTTCGCCGCGACAAAAAATACTTCGTCGTCGGCTTCAATCTTGGTGTTGCCTTCCGGAAGGATCGGCTTGCCCCGGCGGAAGATGGCCGCCACGCGGGTCTCGACATTTGGCATGTGTTTACGCAGCTCACGTAAATCGTTGCCCACCAGCGGCCCGCCGTAATACGCCTTCAAACCCACCAGCTGCACTTTGCCCCCGGCGAAATCCAGCACCTGTAACGCACCGGGATATTCGATCAAACGCAAAATATAGTCGGTGATCAACTGTTCCGGACTGATGATCATGTCGATCGGAAAGGCGTCAGGTGAAAACAGTTGTTTGTTGCTGAGGTAGTCCACCGCGCGCACGCGCGCGATCTTGGTCGGGGTGTGGAACAGGGTGTAGGCGATCTGACATGCCACCATGTTGATCTCGTCGCTGTTGGTCACCGCGATAATCATGTCGGCATCATCCGCACCCGCGCGGGCCAGCACATCGGGATGCGAGGCATGACCGTGCACGGTGCGCAAATCCAGCCGGTCCTGCAGCTCCTGCAATTTTTTAAGATCGGAATCTATCACTGTGATGTCGTTGGCTTCATGCGCAAGATTGGCCGCCACCGACGCGCCCACCTGCCCCGCTCCGAGAATAATAATTTTCATTCTTTGTATTCTTTGATTTGCTTGGTGTCGATGCCCAATGCGCGAAACTTGCGATACAGATGCGTGCGCTCCATGCCGGCCTGTTTGGCCACCAGTCCAACATTGCCGCTGCTGTGCTTCAGGTGATGTTCGAGATAGCTTTTTTCAAAGCGTTCACGCGCTTCACGCAGCGGCAAATCAAATCCGTCACCCTCCGCTACTTTTGCTTCAACGACGTGCTCGGCAATGGTGGCTTCAACTTCGTGAACGCCGATTTCCGGCGTGGTGCCCAGTATTAACAACCGATGCACAAAATTGCGCAGCTCCAATACGTTTCCCGGCCATGGATAATTCCGTAACCAGTTTTGCGCGGCAAGACTGAATTTTCGATAGGGCAGCTGTTCGCTGCGGACAAACACATCGGTGAAGTGATTCAGCAAATCAGGAATGTCTTCGACATGCTCGCGGAGCGGCGGCAAGGTCAATGCGATCTCGCCGATGCGGTAAAGCAGGTCTTCGCGGAATTTTCCCGCTGCGGCCGATTCGCGCAGATTGACGCGGGTTGCGGCAATCACCTGCACATCGACTTCGATGCGGCGTGCACCACCGACGCGCTTGTAAGAACGCGTGGTGCACACGTCCAGCAATTTCGCCTGACCGGCAAGATCGACGTCGGCAATATCGTATAAAAATAAAATGCCACCCTGCGCTTCCTCAAAAAAACCTTTCTGAATTTCCCCGGCGATTTCGCGCCCAAACAACAATTCTTCGGTGCGCGCACCGCTGAGGCCCGCGACGGTCGCAACCACGAATGGCGCATCTTTGCGGGGACCGCTTTGATGCAGGTAGCGCGCAAACGTCTCCTTGCCGCTGCCGGACTCGCCGTTGATTAACAACCAGGCGTTGAATTCCGCCACGCGCCGGATCTGATCACGCAATCGCTGCATGACGGCACTGCGGCCCACCGGTTCGAACTCGCTGCGCGCCAATGCGTGGCGGAGCGGTTCTTTACTCTGCCGCCCCTGGGCGAGAGCTTTCTGAACGGTTTGCAGCAGCTTGCCCAACGACAAGGGCTTTTCGATGAAATCAAATGCGCCCAAGCGAGTTGCTTCCACGGCTGACTCCACGGTGCCATGTCCTGACACCATGACCACGGGCGCCTGCAAACCTTCCGCGACCCATTCCTGAAGCAGGGAAATGCCGTCGATGTCCGGCATCCAGATGTCCAGCAAGACCAGGTCTGGCGTGCGTTCGTGCAACAGACTGCGCGCGCTGGCGCCGTCTTGCGCGACGCCCACGGCGTAACCTTCGTCTTCGAGAATGTCTTTTACCAAGGACCGAATGTCCGGCTCGTCGTCCACCACCATGATGAAAGGCTTCATTGCGTTACCTTTTAAATGTATTTTTCAACTTAACCTGCCTGGCGTAATTGTCCGGCACTGGTTAGTTTGCGTGGAGTGACCATCGGCAGCCGAATATAAAGACCTGCCCCGCCTTCGCTGCGATTTGCAGCCCACACGATACCGCCGTGCTCATCGACAATTTTTTTTACAATCGCCAGGCCCAGGCCGGTGCCCTTGGGCTTGGTCGTGACATACGGTTCGAACAAATTGGCCATCAGCTCCTGCGGAATTCCCGATCCGGTATCTTCCACGCGCAGTTCGACACCCGGTGTGGGTGCGTCATCCACCCAGTGTGTGCCGATGATGATACGCGCTTGCGTGGCACCCTTGGTCGCATCAATTGCGTTGCGCACCAGGTTGTTCAACACCTGACGCAAGCGCATCGCATCCGCTTCGATGTTACCGACGCGCGGATCGAGCTCCACAACGAACCGGGTATCGTGCTCGCCCGCGCGATACAGATCGAGCACCTCATTGACCAGCGCGTTCAAGTTCAACGGCTCGGGCTCCATGCGCGGCATGCGCGCATATTCGGAAAACGCTTTCACCATTTGTTTGAGCGCTTCAACTTGCTGAATGATGGTGTGCGTCGAACGATCCAGCACTTCGGCGCCCGCCGCGTCCAGCGAACCCATGAGTTTATGCCGCATGCGTTCGGCGGAAAGCTGGATGGGTGTCAGCGGGTTTTTAATTTCGTGGGCGATGCGGCGCGCGACTTCGCGCCACGCAGCGTCGCGCTCCGCTTGCAACAGTGCGGTGATGTCGTCGAACACCACCACAAATCCACCCGGCGCTTGCAGATCACTGCTCGGCAGGCGGCGACCGCGACACAGCAACACACGCCGACCGCCCGGGCCAAAAATTGTGATTTCGTCATGCCACTCTTCAACATCGGTCAGCAGATGCGCGTTTAGCGCTTTGCTGAACGACTCCAGATGCGCGGCCTTGGCCTGTAGTTCATCCAGGCTATGCGCTACCAGCACACGCAAATTGGCGGAAAGTATTTCGGTCGCTGCGGCATTAAAGGTGCGCAGGGTGCGATGCCGGTCAAATGTCAAAACCCCCGACGACAAGCTACCCAACACCGCCTTGAGATAGGCGCGCTCACCTTCGGCTTCCGTCTGGCTGCGACGCGCTTCATCACGCGCCAGCGCGATTTTTTCGGTCATGTCGTTGAACGACTCCACCAACACGCCCAGCTCGTCGTGGGTTTGCGGTGTCAGTCGCTTATCGTAATTACCTTCAGCCACCGCGCGCGTACCCAAGGTTAAAACCCGGATCGGCTCCACCAGGCGCTGTGCCGATACGAAGGCGGCCCAAACTGCCGCCAGCACGCTGAGAAGTAGCACTAGAGATAATGTCAAGGTGAAGCTGAATTTGAGCGGACCACGTAGATACGCGAGCTCCTGGTAGCGGGTGTAGGCATTTTGTACGGTGTCTGCCAGTTTGCTCATGCGCTCTGAAATAGGAAACAGCGCTTGCAAGATGCGCGGCTCCTGCACCGCTCCGGAATTCGGCAGGCTGAGTACGACGCGCACATGCAGACCGCTGCCGGAAATCGGATCCAGGCCCACGTAGGAATACCGGGATCGCACCTGCATCAGCACCGACTCTTCGGGCCGCTCGGGCAGAAATTTACCCGCCTCAAGGTTGGCGGTTGCCAACACGTGGCCCGCACTGGTGAACACGCTCACTTCGGTTGCGCCACTTTCGCTACGAAAATCGCCCAGGCGCAACGCCAGGGCGCTGTTCGGCGTATCCGCCAGATTGCGTGCAAATTTTTCCGCTTGCTTGGTTAATTCCCGCATGCGTACTTCCAATGCGCTGCGACTGAGCTCCAGTGACGAACTCAGCGCATCATCCACGCGTACGTCGAACCAGCTGTCGATGCCGTGGTTGATGAAGCGATACGAAACGTAGTAGACCAGCGACACCGGCAAAATTGACAACACCACGAACATGCCCACCAGCCGCACCGTCAGACGCGATCCGGTGACTCCCCGGCGGTATTGTCGGAACACGCGCTGGATATTGAAACCGATGAGCACCAACAGCGCGCCGACGATCACCACATTGATCACGAACAGGGTCGAATACAGTTGCGTGAAATGCTCGGCGTCTTCGATGGAATCAGACAGCAACAACAATGCGCCGACCACCAGCACCAACAACAGGGCCACCGGCAAAATTCCGAAACGCAGTTGTTTAAAGGCAGCGACGCGACGTTTCATGGGCAACCCTAGGCGTCGGTTCCATCCACGCGCTGACATAAAATCGCGACTTTTTTCGGCGGGGCTACGCCTCGCATGACAAAAAAATCCATCGGCTTCATTTTCTCAGCCCTCGGGTGGAAACGGACTACAGCGGAAAGTTGTACCACTCGCTTTGCAGACGCCACTGCGGCAACACGTAGGCGTAATAACGCAACGGCACCGGCAAGGTGTCGAAATTAATGCCGAAACGCACCCGCGCGGCATATTGCTCACGTGCGGCCAGCAAGCTTTTGTCGAGAATCGGCAAGTCGGTGATGGTGCCTAAGCTTGCCATTACGTCGTCCAGGTTGGAAAAATATTCCTGAGCCGCGCTGTTGACGTTGGTCATCAGAAAGCGTCGTGACAGCGCGTGATACTGCACACGGTATTGCTGCTGCAAGGTGGCGATGGTTTCGGACCACAGGTAATAGGCGCCAGGACGCAACACTTCGATATCCAGTTGCATCACCACAGCTATGCCGTTTTTCAACGCATTCTCAACTTCCGGTGACAATTGTGATTGCACATTCGCGGTCAAACGGTAAACGTTGTCTTGCAGTTCGCTTTTGGCATTGAGCACGAAGAATCCGGCCGCCTGCGCGGTATCGCACACCGCAACGCCAACCAGCAGCGCGAGCCATAGCGTTACGCGGCGCAGATGGCCGTCAGCGTTGTTGCTTGCGCAGAATCGCATAATAAAAACCGTCCATATCGGCTTCACCGGGCAGGATTTGGCGTCCGACAGCGCAGGCGTGGCCCCAGGCGCTCGCCACTGGAACCACTTGTGCGTGCACATGCGCGTTCAGGAAATTCTGCATCTGCAATTCGTTTTCCTCGCGCAACACCGAGCAGGTGGCATACACCAGCGTGCCGCCTTCCTGCAGCAACGGCCACAGCGCATGGAGCAGGCGCGCCTGCTGTGCAACCAAGCCTGCCACGTCAGCCGCACGGCGCAACACTTTGATATCGGGGTGACGACGAATGACACCGGTCGCTGTGCACGGCGCGTCCAGTAAAATACGATCGAACGGGCGTCCATCCCACCAGTCCGCAGTCGCCACCGCATCCGCCACGACACAGCGCGCCGGCAATTCCAAACGTTGTAAATTCTCACTCACCCGTCGCATCCGTTGCGCATCCCGATCCACCGCCACTAGTTCTGCCAAGGCCGGTTGGCGCTCCAAAATATGCGCCGTTTTACCCCCAGGTGCCGCACAGGCATCCAGCACGCGTTCACCCGGTTGGGCGTCTAACAACTGCGCTGCAAGCTGTGCGGCAGCGTCTTGCACTGACACCCAGCCGCGCGCAAATTCGGGCAAATGTAACACATCAATCGGCTGGTCCAACGTCAGCGCATCCGGTGCAAAATCGCTGGCGCGCGCCAGCAGCGATTTCTGCTCCAGTTGCGCCATGTAGGCGTCACGTTCGACCCGACGTTGATTCACACGCAAGGTCATCGGCGGACGCGCATTGTTGGCCTGAGCAATCGCTTGCCAATGGTCGGGCCAGTCGCGCTTGAACGCCGCGAGCAGCCAGTCGGGATGCGCGAGCTGCGCACCGGGCGCAGTGCAGGCGCGCGCCAGAAGTGCCGGGTCACGCTGATAACCACGCAGCACAGCGTTGACCAGACCTTTGGCCCAGGATTTACCCAGATCGTCGACGGCGGACACGCTCAGCGACACCGCCGCATGCGGCGCCACACGCAGATGCATCAACTGATACAGCCCCACCAGCAGCAGCGCGAATACATCGCCATCTTTGCGCTTGAACGGCTTACGCAGCAGCAGCTGCGCCACGCCGTCAAGTTGTGGATACCAGCGTAAGGTGCCGTAGCTCAACTCTTGCAGCAGCGCACGCTCGGACGAATCACGCAGGCGCTCGACCGCATTCGGCAAGGTTTCAGCCAGCGAGCGACCTTCACTCAACGCTTGAAAAACAACAGTCGCGGCAAGCGCTCGAACATGCATATTGTGGGTGTCGTGCTGTTATTTATTTGGAGAAACGAAAATCACGCACGACGCTGGGGTGAGCGTGCAAAAAATCTGCTGCGCTGACCGGCTTGCCCCCCGGCAACTGAACTTGCAGCAATCGTAAATAACCGGCACCGGTGGCCACGTCGATACCTTGCTTGTCAGCGCTCACTACGGTGCCCGGCTCGGTGTTACCGCCGCCCGGAATGGCCTGCGCGTTCCATATGCGCAATGGCTCGGTCCCTATTTCCGTAAACGCCACCGGCCACGGATTAAATGCCCGGACCTGGCGCCCTAACTCTGCGGCGGGGCGGATCCAGTCGATGCGCGCCTCTTGTTTGGTGATTTTCGCGGCGTAACACGCCTGGCTGGAATCCTGAATTTGCCCGCGAATGCCGCCGTTCGCCAGTTGCTCCAAGGTGTCGAGCAAGGCGCGCGCGCCCAGTTGCGCAAGACTGTCGTGCAGCGACCGCGACGTGTCGTCTGCGCTGATCGGACAGCGCGCCATGGTGAGCATCGCTCCAGTGTCAAGACCTGCGTCCATCTGCATGATGGTGATGCCGGTTTCGGTATCACCGGCGAGCACCGCACGTTGAATCGGAGCGGCACCGCGCCAACGCGGCAACAGCGAGGCATGAATGTTCAAGCAGCCCAGACGCGGAGCGTCCAGCACCGCCTGCGGCAGAATCAAGCCATAGGCCACGACCACCAGCATGTCGGGCTGCAACGCCGCGAGCACGCGCTGTTGTTCGGGATCTTTGAGCGTGGAAGGTTGGTGGACCGGAATGCCCTGCGCGAGCGCGACAGACTTGACGGGACTTGCGCTGAGTTTGCGCCCACGTCCGGCCGGGCGATCCGGCTGGGTGTAAACCGCCAGCACCTTATGCGGCGATTCCAGCAAACTACGCAGCGTGACAGCAGCGAATTCGGGCGTGCCTGCAAAGACGATATTCAGACAATCACCGCTGATGCGATCACAAAGTTTTGCGCCGTATTTTTTCCATCTTTTTGCGGATGCGCCCGCGCTTGACTTCAGACAGGTAATCGACGAACAACTTGCCATCCAGGTGATCAATCTCGTGCTGAATGCAGACCGCCAGCAAGTCGTCGATTTTCAGCGTGAAGGGTTTGCCGTCGCGATCCAGCGCTTCAACGTGCACCCAGCGCGACCGATTCACCATGTCGTAGATTCCTGGCACCGACAAACAACCCTCCTCGGTTTCTTCTTCGCCCTCGCGGGCGATAATTTTGGGGTTGATAAAACAATAGGGCTCGGTGTTGTCATTACTCAGATCAATCACAATGACCCGTTTGGGCACGTTGACCTGCGTTGCCGCAAGCCCGATACCGGGCGCTTCGTACATGGTTTCGAACATGTCATTGACCAGACGACGCACGTCGTCGTCAACCTGCTCAACCGGCCGTGCCGGGTTACGCAAACGTGGATCGGGATAGTGTAAAACCTGCAAAATAGCCATGGTGGTTCACAATTTTACAAACATGGGTCGGTAGACTACTGTCGTTTATTATAAGTGATGAATCGACAGGCGTCAGCGTTCACGTATTCATGCGTCCCGGCAAACAGTCGATATACCTTGCGTAGCTACTACACTAGAGAAGTCACCCAACCGAATCACGTCATTCGTACACGTTATTTATTTTGAGGGGTACGCAATGTTTTTCAAGAAATCGCTCGCGTCATTGTTGTTGGTGCTGGTCGCAGGCATCGCCTCGGCCGCCGATGAAATCGTGCTGCACCCGAATTATCCGGCGAAATATGTCGTGCGCACCGGCGACACTTTGTGGGAAATCGCTTCACGTTTTTTGCGCGATCCGTGGCGCTGGCCCGATGTGTGGGACTTCGAAAACAAAATCGAAAATCCGCAATTTATTTATCCCGGCGACGTGGTAGTGCTGGTGAAAACCAACGGCAAACCAATGCTGAAAGTGCAGCGTAGCGAAGCAAAAGCAGCTACCACACGTCTGACCCCCAAAATCCGTGCAACCCCGCTGGATCGAGCCATTCCCACATTACCCATAGATGCCATCAAGCAATTTGTGTCGCAACCGCGCCTGCTGGCGGAACGCGATCTGCAAAGTTCGGGCTATGTGGTCGCCAGTGCGGGCGACCATTTGGTCGGCGGGATCGGCGATCAAATCTATGTACGCGGCTTGCCGCCCGGCAAGAACACCAGCTTTGCCATTTATCGCACCGGGAAAATCTACCAAAACACCGATGGTAAATCGGATGAGGTGCTTGGCTACGAAGCCATCTACGTCGGAACTGCAATGGTAAAAGCGTTTGGCGATCCATCAACCTTGCAGATCGTCGACGCCACGCGCGAGACGCTGATTGGCGACCGCTTGTTGCCGATGGCGCGTCCGGAAACCGAAACCCAGTGGGTGCCGCGCGCACCGGACGCACCCGTGGAAGGTCGCATTATCGACGTGGTCGACGCCGTGGCGCGCGTCGGGCAATTTCAAACCGTGGTGTTAAATCTCGGCGAATTCGACGGGCTGCAACGCGGCCACGTGTTAGCCATCTATCGCAGCGGCACCGACGCACGTGACGTGGTCAGCCGCGACGCACGTGACTCAGTTAAACTCCCCGATACCCGCGCGGGTCTGGCCATGGTGTTTCGCACCTTCGACCGCGTGAGTTACGCCCTCGTCATGAAGGCGGAGCAAGATATCCGCTTGTATGACAGCGTGCGCAAACCCTAACTGCCAGTCGACGTTGGCCGCATTGGTGTAACTGCACCGTAGCTCCGCTTTCCAAGTTGCGCATTGGCGCAGGTCTTGTCATCATCGCGCGCATGAGCGAACTGCGATATTGGTTGGCATTGCTGCGCGCTCCCGGTCTGGGTACGCGCGGCGCGCTGGAAGTCCTGACCAGAACCACTCCCGAAATTTTATTTAGTACGTCACTCTCCGGCGATGTACGCGAGCGCTTGCGTGCCGATACCCGCGAATATTTGCGCAATCCGGATTGGAGTGCGGTCGACGCCGACCTGACCTGGCTTGCCACTTCTCCTCGCAACCACGTTATTACCCTGCACGACGTTCGCTATCCGACTCTGCTCAAAGAGATCGCTGATCCACCGTTGGTGCTGTTCGTCCACGGTGATCCTACGGTGTTGAATCGGCCGCAAATCGCGATGGTTGGCAGCCGCAACCCCACACCGCAAGGACTCGAGAATGCGCATGCGTTCGCCCAATCCTTCGCACACACGGGCTTAACAATTACCAGCGGGCTGGCGCTGGGTATCGACGCGGCGTGCCACGAAGGTGCGCTGGCCGGTAACGGCTACACTATTGCAGCCATGGGCACGGGGCTGGATCGGGTGTACCCCAAACGTCATCACACACTCGCGCATAATGTAGCCAAACAGGGCGCGTTGATTTCGGAATTCCCCCCCGGCACACCGCCGCTGAAAGAAAACTTTCCGCGTCGCAATCGCATCATCAGCGGGTTGTCCCTGGGCACCTTGGTCGTTGAGGCCAGTGTCAACAGCGGCTCACTGATCACGGCACGCAGCGCAGCGGATCAGGGTCGCGAAGTCTTCGCCATTCCCGGTTCAATACACAATCCGTTGGCGCGCGGCTGCCACTCATTAATACGACAAGGTGCCAAGTTGGTTGAGTCAGCGAATGACGTGCTGGAAGAGTTGCATACCACCTTCCCGTTACTGCCCGACGACACCACAGCGGAGAGCGCCGCGATGGTGACGCTCTCCGCTGAACAACAAACGGTACTTGAACAATTAGGCTTCGAGCCTACTCCAATGGACCGCATCGTCGAGCGCACCGCATTGACGACGGATGTTGTTTCCTCCATTCTTCTGATATTAGAGTTGCAGGGACAGGTGATGTCGTCAGGTGCGCAGTACTACCGCGTGTCGGCTAAACGATAACGACCTAAGGGTTCACATGTTCGATGTCCTGATGTACCTGTTTGAGAATTACATGGATGACGACGTCGCGCTTGATGCAAATCAAGAGGCGTTGCAAGCGGAGCTCGTTGGCGCGGGATTCGCGCACGGCGAAATCACCAAGGCATTCGACTGGCTGGACTTTATCAGCCGCCACGCTGATACCGCGATGACGCAGCATGCGCCGCACCGTCACGCGATTCGTGTTTACAACAGCGAAGAACAAAAAATTCTCGACGTGAAATGTCGCGGCTTTGTGTTGTATCTGGAGCAAGTCGGCATTCTTGACCCCATCAACCGCGAGCTGGTGATTGATCGCGCCATGGCGCTGGATATGCCTGATTTCGACCTCGACCGCCTCAAATGGGTGGTGTTGATGGTGTTGCTGAATCAACCCGGTCAGGAAACACGACTCGCATGGCTGGAAGATTTTGTGTTGGAAAACTTCCCGCAGCAATTGCATTGACGGATCCATTCGGTGCCCGTGCAGTGCGACCGGCACGCTCAAGCTCCACACCCAACCGCCCGTTAATAGTTCGCGGATATTCTCCCCGCCGAATTCTTTTTGACTATCCTGATTAATGACTGAACACATTGCAGCTACTTAACTGAGCCCATGACCAAATCACTCGTCATCGTCGAATCGCCCGCCAAGGCCGGTACGATAAAAAAATATCTCGGCAAGAACTTTCAGGTGCTTGCGTCTTACGGACACGTGCGCGACTTGCTGCCGAAAGAAGGCGCGGTCGATCCTGAAAATGATTTCAAGATGAAATACCAGCTCATCGAGAAAAACGAAAAGCACGTCGAAGCCATCGTGAAGGCGCTGGAAAAAGTCGACAACCTCTACCTCGCAACCGATCCAGATCGCGAGGGTGAAGCGATTTCCTGGCATCTGTACGACTACCTGAGCGAGAAAAAACTGCTCAAAGGTAAAACCGTCGCGCGCGTGGTGTTCCACGAAATCACCAAGCGGGCGATTACCGAGGCGATGGAAAACACTCGCGAACTGTCGATGGAGCTGGTGAATGCGCAACAGGCGCGGCGTGCGCTGGATTATCTGGTCGGGTTTAATTTATCGCCGCTGTTGTGGAAAAAAATCCGCCGCGGGCTGTCAGCCGGACGCGTGCAAAGCCCGGCGCTGCGCATGATTGTTGAACGCGAACTCGAAATCGAGGCGTTCAAGCCGCAAGAATACTGGAGCATCGAAGCCGACAATCGCGCGCACGAACAGAATTTCCCGGCCAAGCTGTCGCAATATCACGGCGAGAAAATCGCGCAGTTCAGCATTACCAACACACTCGACGCCAATGCGGCGCGCACCGAATTGCTGCAACAGACACAGGGCAAATTACACGTCGTCAACGTCGAGAAGAAGCAGCGCAAGCGCAACCCGGCGCCGCCGTTCACCACCTCCACGCTGCAACAGGAAGCGTCACGCAAGCTCGGCTTCACCACGCTGCGCACCATGCGCATCGCGCAGCAATTGTATGAAGGCGTGAAAATCGGCGACGAGACCAACGGCTTGATCAGCTACATGCGTACCGATTCGGTGAATCTGGCGCAAGAAGCGCTGGAAGAAATTCGCGAATTCATCGGTCGGCGTTATGGTCAAGACATGCTGCCTGAAGAAGTGCGCGTGTACAAAACCAAGGCGAAGAATGCGC
This sequence comes from Gammaproteobacteria bacterium, assembly GCA_031370545.1. Lineage (GTDB taxonomy): Bacteria > Pseudomonadota > Gammaproteobacteria > SG8-11 > SG8-11 > UBA6921. The sequence goes on along the minus strand of JANMQQ010000237.1, from coordinate 6,402 downwards.
AAGAAGCGCATGAAGCGGTGCGCCCCACGTCCGTGCAACGCACCCCCGAGTTGATCAAAGACGCGCTCAGTGCAGATCAATTCAAGCTATATGAGCTCATCTGGAAACGCACCGTCGCCTGCCAGATGGTGCACGCGACGCTCGATACCGTGGGCGTGGATTTGTCCGCAGGCGAAACCAATATGTTCCGCGCCAACGGTTCCACCATTGCGCACGCGGGCTTTATGGCGGTGTATCAGGAAGGCCTGGACGATTCGAAGGAAGAAGAACACGGCGTGTTGCTGCCGCCGATGAAGGTTGGCGACATCGTCGAGTTGCTCGAAATTCGCGCCGAACAACACTTCACTGAACCGCCACCGCGCTACTCGGAAGCGAGTCTGGTGAAGGCGCTCGAAGAACATGGCATCGGTCGACCGTCGACTTACGCGTCGATTATTTCCACGCTGCAAAATCGCGAATACGTGCTGCTGGAAAAACGTCGTTTTCAACCCACCGATGTCGGCCGCATCGTCAATAAATTCCTCACCGAATATTTTCGCGATTACGTCGATTACGACTTCACCGCGCGTCTGGAAGATGAGCTTGACGCCGTATCGCGCGGTGAAAAAGACTGGATCCCCCTGATGCACGCATTCTGGGTGCCTTTCGACAAGCTGGTGCGCCACACCGAAGAAAATGTCGAGCGCAAAGATGTCACTCATGAAGCCATGGACGAAGCCTGCCCTAAATGCGGCAAGCCGTTGTCGATCCGGCTGGGCAAGCGCGGACGTTTCATCGGCTGCACCAACTACCCGGAATGTGATTACACCCGCAACCTCAACGCCGATGCTTCCGCACCCACGGAGCCGGAAGTGGTTGAAGGCCGCACCTGCCCCAAATGCAATTCGGCACTGGTGATCAAGCACGGGCGCTATGGCAAATTCATCGGCTGTAGCAGTTATCCCGATTGCAAACACATGGAACCTTTGGAAAAGCCTGCCGACACCGGCTTCCAATGCCCTGAATGTAAAAAGGGCACGCTGCTTAAACGCAAATCGCGCTACGGCAAGATTTTCTATTCCTGCGCCACCTACCCGGAATGCAAATACGCGGTGTGGAATGAACCCACCGCCGGACCTTGCCCGGATTGCGGCTGGCCGATCCTGACCATCAAGATCACCAAGCGCAAAGGCACGCAGAAAGTCTGTCCGCAAAAAGAATGCGGCCACACCGAAGACATCAGCCCACCTGAAGAAGCGGCCGAAGCCTCCTGATTCCGCATGCAGCTCACGCTCTACACCGACTACACGCTGCGCGTTCTGGTGTATCTGTCGCTGCAACCGGAGCAGACCGTCACGATCACGCAGATCGCCGAATTTTATGCGATCTCGCGCAATCACCTGGTCAAGGTCGTGCACAATCTGGCGACGCTAGGTTATATCCACACCACGCGCGGTAAAGGCGGCGGGCTACGTCTGGCAGTCGATCCGGCACGTGTCACCATCGGCGAAATCGTGCGCAAGGTCGAGCCGAACTTCGACATCGTTGAATGCTTTAATGCCCAAAACAACAAATGCGTGATTGAGCCGATTTGCGCGCTCAAAATCGCCCTCGCACAAGCCAACCAGGAATTTCTCGCTGCGCTGGATCGCCACACGCTGGCCGACGCGATTAAACATGACCGCCCTCAGCCGATGACACTTCTCAAGCTGCACGCCAAAGCAGCAAAGTAGCATCCCGGAAATAGAACTTTTTTCACCCCCCGGAAACCGCTAATATATGCCGCCTTTGTCGGCGGCTTGTTACTTTTACGCGCGCGCCAAACTGATTTCAGTCGTAATTTTTAAGGGGAACTCCATGTCCGTTAAGCATCCAGTCATCGCGGTCACCGGCTCGTCCGGCGCCGGTACCACCACGGTCAAGAACGCGTTTGAACACATTTTCTGGCGCGAAAAAATCAAGCCCGTGATCATCGAGGGTGACAGCTTTCATCGCTATGACCGCAAGCAGATGAAAGAGGAGATCCAGAAAGCGCAGGCGGCCGGGCGCGTGTTGAGTCACTTTGGCCCCGAAGGCAATCACTTCGACAAGCTGGAAGAATTATTCAAGCAATACGGTACCAACGGCGACGGCAAGCGCCGCTACTACTTGCATAGCCTGGAAGAAGCCAAACCCTATAATCAGGAACCCGGCACCTTCACGCCGTGGGAAGACATACCGCAAGACAGCGACGTATTGTTTTACGAAGGGCTGCACGGCGGCGCGGTGGACGGCGCGGTGAATGCCGCGCAACACGTGGACTTATTGGTCGGCGTGGTGCCTATTGTTAACTTGGAATGGATACAGAAAATTCACCGTGATACCGGACAGCGCGGCTACTCGGCCGAAGCCGTCACCGACACCATCCTGCGCCGCATGCACGACTATGTGCATTTCATCGCGCCGCAATTCTCGCGCACGCATGTGAATTTCCAGCGCGTGCCGACCGTCGACACGTCCAATCCGTTCATTGCGCGTGACATTCCGACGCCCGACGAAAGTTTTGTGGTGATTCGCTTCCGCGATCCGCAGAAGCAGGACTTCCAATTCCTGCTCAGCATGATCAAAGACTCCTTCATGTCGCGCCGCAACACCATTGTGGTGCCGGGCGGCAAGATGGGCTTCGCGATGGAAATCATCCTCACGCCGATGATTCACGATCTGGTCGAACAGAGTCGCAAGAAAAAGAAGTAACTTGGCAACGAAGCTGTGTCACAGCTACGGGCTCATGCAGAAGCCCGTAGCATTTCAGGAGTCGGTTGGCGACTCGGCCAAGATCGCCCCAGTCAAAATCACCAATCCCCGCACCACCAAAATGGCCTTACCCTGCCCGTGATGATTGGTGCGCGCTTCCGCGTCGCCGCTCAGCACGCCGCGCACGCTAAGCAGCTGAAACACATACAGCGCGTACAGCGTCAGCACCAATCCCAAATGCATCCACACGCCGAATGACGCGATATCACCCTGTTCGATCAGGCGCTTGTACCAGTCGCGTGTCGCGTACAAATAGAACGGTATGCCCAGATCAAACAACATCAGCGACACCATCACCGGCACATGCAACAGGCGCTGTTTCGACCAGCGATAGGCCACCAGCATCAACGGGTAGCTGGCCAAGGCCACCCATACCACACCCGTCATCGCGACATTACCTCGCGGGGACTATGTGGCAATCGCTTCGCGACCCGCAAATATAGACAACTTTCTTTAGAACTGATCGCCATCTGCCGCTATCCAAGTTACGGGTTCAACGCATGTTTTTTTGGTAGCGATAGTATGGGTCTGACCACCTGGATTTCAAAAAGTCTTTCGGCCTGGCTGACGTGGGAGTCGGGGTCGGCACATACCAGCTTGTGCGATTTTCAACGCCTCAAAGAACAGATCCGTCCCTGCGACGTGTTGTTGATCGAAGGCCGCACGCGCGTAAGCCGAGTCATAAAAGGCATCACGTCCAGCGCGTGGACGCACAGCGCGCTATACCTCGGTCGCTTGCGCGATATTGCGGACCCCGCCGTGCGCGCCCACGTTGCGGCACATTATCAAGGCGACCCCGAAGAACAACTCATCGTTGAAGCGCTGCTGGGCGAGGGCACCGTGGTTAAGCCGCTGAGAAAATATGATCGCGAACACATCCGCATTTGCCGTCCCAACGGGTTGACACGCGATGATGCCGACGCGGTCATCAGCTTCTGTGTAGGGCATTTAGGGGACGCCTACAACTTTCAACAACTGCTCGATCTCGCGCGCTTTTTGTTGCCCTACAGCGTTATCCCCAAACGCTGGCGCTCATCGTTGTTTGAACACAGGGTGGGCGAGGAAACCCGCACGGTGTGTTCTTCAATGCTGGCGGCGGCATTTGCCAGCGTGCATTTTCCGATCTTGCCGGTGGTGCACCGGGCCGAGAACGGGGGGATCAAGCTTTACAAGCGCAATCACAAACTCTACACGCCACGCGATTTCGACACCTCGCCATATTTTGACATTATCAAATACCCGATGCTCACCAGCGCCGATGATCTGGCCGTGTACCGGCAACTGCCGTGGGACCAGAACGGCGTGATCTGCGATGATGACAACTACTGCTACATTCCGTCGACCGCAGCGTCACCGAAAATTGTTGTGCACGGCGCGCAACCGAAAAGTCGAATCAAAAAACTTCGCCGCAAGACGCCATCACAAACCGATAGCGACAACCCCACCCCGCGCTCCACCTCGTCGTAACAAATGCGGCGTGGCGTGTGATCTATACTTCATGAAATACCTCGCTGGACGACCATGACCTGCATCGTTTTCATCATTGCTCTACTCGCGCTTGTCTGGCTGCTCGCGTATGTGCGTGCGCGCCTGATGGTATGGACGGCGGCGGTGGGAACGCTGTTGGCGTTGCTGCCGTTGTTCGCCACGCCAGGGCCGGTCATCGGCTTCGTTTGGATCACGTTCTTCGTTATTGCGCTGATGCTCAATCTCACGCCATTGCGCCGCGCGGTTTTATCGCGGCCGATTTTTACGTGGTTCAAACGCGCGTTGCCCGCGATGTCGCGCACCGAACAAGAAGCCATCGAAGCCGGCACCGTGTGGTGGGATGGTGAGCTGTTCAGCGGTAAACCGAATTGGCGCAAGTTGCTGGCGATCCCCGCGCCGAAGTTAAGCGCGGAAGAGCAAGCGTTTCTGGATGGCCCGGTCGAACAATTGTGCACGCTGCTCGACGACTGGCACATCACACACGAACGCGCCGATCTGCCACCCAATGTGTGGAGCTTCATCAAGGAGCAGCGCTTCTTCGGCATGATCATCCCCAAGCAATTCGGCGGCCTGGAATTCTCGGCGCTGGCGCATTCCAGCGTGGTGATGAAAGTCGCAAGCCGCTCGATCACTGCCGCCGTGACCGTGATGGTGCCCAATTCGCTGGGGCCCGCAGAATTATTGTTACGCTATGGCACCGATGCGCAGAAAAGTCATTATCTGCCACGCCTCGCGCGCGGTGAAGACGTGCCCTGTTTCGCGCTCACCGGCCCGGAAGCCGGTTCCGATGCCAGCTCGATTCCTGATGTCGGCATCGTTTGCCGTGGCGAACATCAAGGCCAAAAGGATGTGTTGGGCATTCGCCTGACCTGGGAAAAGCGCTACATCACACTCGGCCCGGTCGCTACGGTGCTCGGTCTTGCCTTTAAATTGCACGACCCCGAACATCTGCTCGGCGACAAGTGTGAACTTGGCATCACGCTGGCATTGATCCCCACCCACCATCCCGGTGTCAACATCGGGCGCCGTCACTTCCCGCTCAACATGGCGTTCCAAAACGGGCCTAACTGGGGCAAAGATGTTTTCATTCCGCTGGACTGGGTCATCGGCGGCCAGCAATACGTTGGGCAAGGCTGGCGCATGTTGATGGAATGTCTGGCGGCGGGCCGTTCGATTTCACTGCCCGCACTCAGCACCGGCGGCGGCAAGCTCGCCGCGCGTGCGACCGGCGCGTACGCGCGCATTCGCAAGCAATTCAAAGTGCCCATCGGCGCATTCGAAGGTGTTGAAGAAGCGCTCGCGCGCATCGCAGGTAACGCCTACTTGATGGATGCGGCGCGCGTGATGACGGCAGGCTCGGTAGATCTTGGCGAACGTCCGTCGGTGGTCTCTGCCATCGCAAAGTACCATCTTACCGAACGGCTACGGCAGTCGATCAACGACGCGATGGATGTGCAAGGCGGCAGCGGCATCTGCATGGGACCGCGCAATCTGCTGGCGCGCATTTATCAATCCATCCCGATCAGCATCACGGTGGAAGGCGCAAACATTCTCACCCGCTCGCTCATCATCTTTGGTCAAGGTGCCATACGTTGTCATCCTTACGTGTACAAGGAAATGCAAGCCGCCGTGGATGGCGACGGCGCGCGCGGCTTGCGGAATTTCGATCAGGCATTTTTTGGTCATCTGGGTTTCACCTTCAGCAACGCGGCGCGCACCGTGTGGCTTGGACTGACCGGCGCACGCTTTGCGGGTGCCCCGGTGGTCGGCATCACACAGCGCTATTACCAACAACTCACGCGCCTGAGTTCGGCACTCGCGTTCACCGCCGATATCGCGATGCTGATGTTGGGTGGCGGATTGAAACGCAAAGAACGTTTGTCGGCACGCTTGGGTGATGTACTCAGTTGTTTGTATCTGGCCAGCACGGTATTAAAACGTTACGAAGATGACGGCAGACCCGCAGACGATGCAGCCCTGGTGCGCTGGGTCTGCGATGAGTTGCTGTATCGCGCACAAGACGCCTTGCAGGAATTCCTGCGCAATTTTCCGAATCGACCGGTGGCACGCCTGTTGGGCTGGTGTGCATTCCCATGGGGCCGCAGCTTTGCAATACCTTGCGACCGGCAAGGACAGCTGCTC
>JANMQQ010000206.1:0-4673 GCA_031370545.1 Gammaproteobacteria bacterium | reverse complement strand
GTACTGGCCGCATGGTTGGCTACCGACTCTTCGATCACGCGCTGATGCACTTGTCGCCGCTCGATCTCGTAACTTGACAGCAGGGCATCGCCACCCCAACCCGACAGCACGGCGGACAACTTCCAGCCCAGGTCCAGCGCGTCGCCTATGCCCATGTTCATGCCGTAGCCGCCAAAGGGCGGATGCAGGTGGCAGGCATCACCGATCAGGAAAGCCCGGCCTGCTGAATACCGCTCGGCGATGAGTTGGTGCGCCGTCCATTCATCGCGGTTCAGAATCTCGATGTCGATGTCAAAGCCCAGCGCCTTGCGGATCAACACCGCCGGGTCAAAAGAGGCATCATTCAGTTTGGGGCAGCCAAAGGTCCAGCGATCACCGGTGTCCAGGGGGGCGATGACTGACGGTACTTCTTCATTGATCAGCCAGTACATTACCGCACGGCCCAGGCCATGGCGCGCAGCCAGGCCCGGTGCGCGAAAAATGATGTTGTGGTTGTGTGACAGCGGCGAGGTGCCGCTCATTTTGATGCCGAGCTGGGCGCGTACCGTGCTGCGCGCCCCGTCTGCGCCAACGATGTAGGCCGCCTTGACGCTTCTTTGCTCCGTGGTCTTAACGTCACGCAGCACAGCCATGACATGGTCGCCGTGGTCGGTGAAATCTTCCAACTCCGTTTCAAAGCGTATCTCTACGCCAGGCAACTCGCTCGCGCGTGTCTTGAGCACGGCTTCGACCTTGTACTGCGGAATCCACTGTGCATGCTCTGAATAGCGCTCGTCCCTTGTCGGGTCACCGTTAAATGCGTTGGGGAAACGGTGCAACTCGTAACCACCCAGGCGAGTGGCAAATACCACGTCGGGCGGATAGTCGACCCCAAACGGCGATTCGGCCGCCAGCCGGTCAGCAATGCCCCAGCGACGAAACAACTCGCGCGTACGCACGTTGCTGTTTTTGGCTCTGGGGGCATAACCCACGTGCTCATGCCGTTCGACCACAATGCAGCGCTGACCCTGGCTGCCCAGTTCCACGGCCAATGACAGCCCGGCAGGCCCGGCGCCGATGATCAGCACGTCAGTGTCCCGATCTGCGCCGTCGCCGGGCAGATTTTGCGATTTTTTCATTGTCTCCATCCTGGCGAAAAGCATCCCTACCCGCCGCGGTTGTCATGTTTGATATGCCGACTTTAAGCAGTTGCATGATAATCAGATAGATCATTTATTGGATACAGGTTATGAGTAAATTTGATAATCATCAGCCCGAGCTTGCCGACCTCAAGGCCGTTATGGCATTGATGGAGCACGGCACCGTGACACGCGCCGCACAGACGCTGGGCACCAGCCAATCGGCCCTCAGTTACCAGCTTGACCGCATGCGCAAACGCTTTGGCGACGCGCTGTTTGTGCGCATAGGCAACCGCATGGCTGCCACCCCTTTTACCCAGCGCCTGGCCGAGCCGGCAGCACGGGTGCTGCGCATCATGGAAACCGAAATCGGCGGGCTGCAGAGTTTCGATGCGGCCACCACCACGCGCGAATTTCGCGTCGGCATGAACGAACTCGGTGCCATCACACTGGTTCCCCGGCTGGTCCAGCGACTGGCAGAGCTGGCGCCGCATGCGATGCTGTCTCCGGTACAGTTGGGCCCCGAAAACCTTAGCGCTACGCTGCAGTCTGGCCAGCTCGACATGGCCGTAGGCTTTTTTGCCACGTCCGATCCGGGACTGTTCCAGCAGCGGCTTTACCAGCGCGACTATGTTTGCATTGCGCGCAAGGATCATCCTCAGGTCGGCGAATCGCTGTCATGGCAGGCTTTCAGCCTTGCGCGCAAAGTGCATACTGGTGCCATACCTGTCACGACGGCCTGGCTTGAAACGCAGTTGCGCAAAGCGAGCTTCGCTCCCAGCGTGACGATGAGCATTCAGCACATCGCAGCGATTCCGTTTATCGTCGCCGCCAGCGATATGGTGGCGATTGTGCCGCGCGAGTTGTATGAGCTGCTTTCACCTGTGGTAGCACTGAAGACCGTGCGCCTACCCAGAGCCATTCCGGCTATCACCATTCGCCAGTATTGGCACCCACGCATCGCCAGCGACCCATCGGTGAAATTCCTGCGTGAATTGGTTTATGCGGTAGCTCGGGAGGAGCGCTAACAATAGCCGTTGGGGCAGAGACGCAGCAGAAAAGTGTGCCTGCATTCATTTTGGTCATGCTGTCCCGTGGATTTCGTTTTTTTTGAACGGTTATCTGCAAGAAAGCAGAACCTTACTCTTGGTGCGGATGTACGTTAAGTCGGCGACCCAAATCACATCTGGCTCGCTCGCAATCTGATAGTCGAGAAGGTCCCGCCAAAACGCATCACGGGCATTGCTTGTAGGGGCTGTCGGCGGCTGACCCCCGAACGCCAGGGTCGCGTTGCCAATCACCACTGTCCGAATTCCCAACCGCCGTAAGGGGCTGTCTGGGTCTTCATTTGCCAGATTATCTGTATAAAACTACAAAAAACTACAGTATTCTCAGCGAACAAACATTCGTCGAGGTATTTGGGGGCCAGCACGGACACGCAGCACCTGGAGAAGCTCAGAAGCTATTGGAAGCAGCACCATGCCTTCCCCTCGGCTTGCTCTTTTCACGCTTTGGAAGCGCCGCAAGACCGGCGGCGGTCAGGCTTTCCGGCGGCCGACGATCGCTTTCCAGTGCCGCTCTTCCACCGGCGTGATGGACAGCCGGTTGCCTTTCTTGAGCACCAGCATGTCGGCCAGCTCCGGCCGGTCGCGCAGCGCGGGCAGCGTGAGGTTGTCGATCTTGTGCAGCACCTGCACATCCACCAGTTGCCAGCGCGGCTCCTCGCGCTTGGACCCGGCGTCGTAGTAGGGCGATTTCCGGTCGAACTGCGTAGGATCCGGATAGGGCGTGGACGCCACGCGCGCGATTCCCACGATGCCCGGCTCGGCGCAGCTGGAGTGGTAGAACAGCACGCCGTCGTCAACCCGCATCGTGTCGCGCATGAAGTTGCGGGCCTGGTAGTTGCGCACGCCCACCCAGGGCACAGTGGCGTTGGGCGCCGCCAGGGCATCGTCCACGGAACATTCGGCGGGTTCGGATTTCATCAGCCAGTAGTTCATCGCCGCATTTTCGGCGCAGACGCGGCGAATTCCTAGAATGCGGGAATGATTCCGAAACTCACAGTCGCCGTGATGGGTGCCGGCGCCGTCGGTTGCTACTTCGGCGGCATGCTGGCCCGCGCCGGGCACGAGGTGACCCTGATCGCGCGGCCGCAGCATGTGGAGGCGATCCGGCGCGACGGCCTGCGGCTGCAGACGACCAGCTTCGACGAGCAGGTTCGCCTGTCTGCCAGCAGCGATGCCAGTGCCGTGCAGGACGCCGATGTCGTCCTGTTCAGCGTCAAGTCCACCGACACCGAAACCGCCGGCAAGGCGATCCGGCCGCACCTCCAGCCCGGGGCGCTGGTGTTGTGCCTGCAGAACGGCGTGGACAACGCCGACCGGCTGCGCGCCGTGCTGCCGCAGCACGCTGTCGCCGCCGCCGTGGTCTACGTCGCCACCGAAATGGCCGGACCCGGTCACGTCCGCCACCACGGCCGCGGCGACCTGGTGGTCGAGCCCTCCGGCGCCACCAGCGCCCTGGCAAAGGCCCTGGCTGCCGCCGGGGTGCCCACCGAAGTCTCCAATGACGTCCGCGGGGCGCTGTGGGCCAAGCTGATCCTGAATTGCGCCTATAACGCGGTGTCCGCAATCACCCAGTTGCCCTATGGCAAGACGGTGGCCGGCGTTGGTGTGCGCGACGTGATGCGCGATGTGGTCGCCGAATGCATGGACGTCGCCCGGGCCGAGGGCGTGCAGGTGCCGGCCACCGTGATCGCTGCGGTAGACGGGCTGGCCGACAGCATGCCGGCACAGATGGCCTCAACGGCGCAGGACCTGGCGCGCGGCAAGCGCACGGAAATCGACTACCTCAATGGCCTGATCGTGCGCCGCGGCGAGGCTCTTGGAATCGCGACGCCCGCCAACCGCGTGCTGTGGGCGCTGGTGAAGCTGATGGAGTCGCGCACCGACTAGCTCAGGACCGCGGCCATGGCGTATTCCAGCGCGTCGTCGTCATGCCGCAACATGACCAGCTCGCGCGTGGTCTTGCAGATCCAGGTCTGCTGCAGATGCAGCGAAGGCAGGCTGAGTGCGCGCGGCACCAGCACCGCCTCGCACATTCCGCCCTCGCGCCGCGCCGACTCGTAGTGCAGGGCGGCAATGGCCGGCTCCGCCCGTTCGCGGACCGCGCGCGCCAGCCGATGGCAGGTTGAATAGTCGTCTCCGTGCCGCAGCACACCCCGCAGCTTCACCCAGGGTTGCACCGTGAGGTCCAGCTCCACGCCCTTGAACTGCGCCTGGAAGAACGTGTGCTCGGTGACCAGCTGCGCATCGCGCAGGCCGTCCGATTCAACCAGGAATTTCCAGCGCCACCAAGCCAGCTCCGCGGCCACCGTCTCCGCTTCCTCGGCGCCATACCAGATGCCAGGTTCGTTGGCGGGGCGGTAGCGCGATGGATAAGGGGAGCTGTAGCGAAACGGCGTGGAGATCAGGTAGTGCAGTCCCTGCGACTCGGGCGGCAGGGGCGGCTTGCTGCCCTCCAGGAGTTGCTCGAGCAGGGCCTGCTCCGCCGTGC
>JANMQQ010000151.1:0-7757 GCA_031370545.1 Gammaproteobacteria bacterium | reverse complement strand
GCTGTACAAGGTTCCTGCGGGAGCGGGCTGGAAAACGGCGCATGCCTTGGTATGAAAAACATCGGAAAGCCGTGTGCGGGAAAACCGCATGCACGGTTTGATGAGGGAGGGCAGGCAGGCGCCTGTTCTCTACTCTACCTAATAGCTCTATGCGGAGCACAGGGTAATGCAACAACACAAGCCTGACCCGGTTGAGACCGTCGCCGAGCGGCGTAAGGTAAAGAGTCGGCCGAAAAAGTACTCCGGGAAGGGTTTTCGGCTAAGTCCTAAATTTACACGTATGTCGGCTGTACCCGCACTACACTAGGATTCTTCAGGTTTACGCCCGTTCAGCCATTCTCTTGGCGGCATTCCCAGTTTCTTCGTAAAGACTCTCCTTAACGCAGCGGGGCTTCGGTACCCCACGGACAGGGCGATGGCCTTAATGGGGTTGCCGCGCTTGAGTAACGTTTGCGCAACGCACAGTCGCCAGTCGGTGAGATACTCCAACGGAGTCGTTCCAACCGTTTCGCGAAAGCGCGCAGCGAAACGTGCGCGTGACATGCCGGCTTCCTCGGCCAATGTTTCCAGCGACCATGCTTGCTCTGGACGCTCGTGCATGGCCGTGATCGACTTGGATAAACGTGTGTCGTGGAGCGCCGCCAAAATGCCCGCATTCAGCATTTTCGAATCGATCACATGACGCAACAGCAGAATAAGAAAGTACTCGAGCAACCGATCAAGCGCCGCCTGCCGCCCATAACGAGCAGCGAAAGCCTCCGCGAACAGCAGGTCGAGCGTGGGCGCAATGGCGACAATTTCGTGCAAGGGTACCACTACGACGTCTGGCAAGGCCATGACCAGCGGGTTGAGTTTTTCGCTGCCCAAATCGACCGTGGCACACAACAGGTTGGCGCCTCCACCTTCGTCGGGCTGTAATCGATGGTTACGCGGCTTGGGATAGAACAACACGCTGGGCTGGTCAATCGTCAGTAAATCAGCGGTCGGCGAACCGGTAGCGCGGCTGGACACCGACATTTGACCGCTGCGCAGAAGGTGCAAATGACCGACGCCGTCGGACTCAAAATAATCCTTGGCGCTACACACGTTTCCAGAATAAAAAAACCGTGCCGTGGGCGCGAATCGGGCAAACAGCGGCGATAACTTATCCATTTCGATACCTTCGGCAACAACAACGAGACTATTTGATTTCATCAGTATCGCATAATGCGTTTCATGCAACTTGAACTGGAAGCTAAGGAGATTGTGATGCCTCGTATCGCCCCTATTGTCTCCGGCCAAACCGACGCTGCCACCAGCGCCACTCTCGCAGCCGTGAAGGCCGGGTTTGGCATGGTACCGAGTCTATTCGCCACGGTCGCTCGATCGCCCACTACGCTCGATGCCTATTTTTAGTTCGGCGTCACAGGGAGTTGCGCTGGAAGCAAGTGGAGTAGCGTAGTTCGTGCAGCGTAGGCTTTGCTGCGATCGGGGCTGCCGCAGCAAGCCCGTTTCAGAGCAGACTTACCTAGCAGTCCCACATAACGCAGAGGAGACTCAAGTGCAGAAACAACAGAGAGGTTTACGGCAGGCACGTAAGGCGGCGCTCATTCTTGGCATCGCGTTGGGCTTCGCCGGCGGACTATCCATTGCGCAGGACAAGCCGCTGCCGCCACCCTATCAGATAGCCGGGACGAATCATGTCCTCGTCGGTGTCGTTTGGAATGAGGCCGCGGTGCGGAAAGCTCTGCCACTCGGGATAACACCGGTCAAGGAAATGACTGGAGGGATCAACATCTATCAGGCGGGCAAAGGTTACGTCTTTGGCCCATACCAGTCCGCCTACTTCTGGGTAGACATCGAGGGCTTCGACTCGCCTGACGGTACCAAGGGCCGCTGGATGCTCGCAGGCGTCTTTGGTCCTGAGGCAAAAATTTCGGCGGCGCTCAAGGAGTACTACGGAATGCCGCTTCGCGTGGGGACGTCGCGATTTGAACCTACGGCCCAGGGAAAGCGGGCCATTGGTACGCTCAACGGGCAAGACTTCATCACGGTCGAAATCAAGTCCGATCCCGCGCCGTGCGAACCCATGGCTGGCCTCCTGAACTATCTTGGGTTGCTTGCGAAAACGAAGCAAGTGGTCGTGAGCGAAATTCCGTTTGTGGGTGACTTCTGCAAAGCAGAGCCGGTGTCAGTTAACGTCAATGCACCAGCGGGCGACCTATTCGGTAAGTTTCCCGTCGCAAAGGTCGTGTGGGCAGCGGAGTTCAAGAACGGCGCCTTCTCATTCTCGCCCCCGAAGGTCGCTGGTAAGTAGTACGGTACATCCGCACTCGAAGTTGTGACGCCCGCTGATGCGCGGCGTTATGCCTCATAGGAGCCTCATCACCATCGGCGTTCATGACTTCCGGAAGTCCCCGCGGTTCTATTCCGACGGTTTGAGCCTGAAGGCGGCCGGGTATTTGAACGGGCACGTTGGGAGGAAGTGGTCATGCGGTTAAGCACGGGACATGGCGTGGACATCTTCTACGCCATCGCAGTGAATTGCATATGGGGCCTCGCCCTTGTCATCCCCAAATACCTTACTGATATAGATCCCACGATGGTGGCGCTCGGACGCTATTTCGTATATGGGATCTTGTCGGCAGGCATCCTCTTAGCGGTTGCACGTACAGTCAGTTTCGCTCAAATTCCTTGGATACGAGCATTTGCGTACGCGTTTATCGGGCATGTCGGTTATTACATCATCCTTGTGTGGGCCATCTCACTGGGCGGGGTCCTGGTGGTGGCACCCATCATGGCGACGCTGCCCGTGTCGGTCGCGGTGGTTGGCAATGCACTAAACAAGGAACTCAGCTTTAGGCGGCTGATTTTTCCTCTGCTGTTCATCCTCGTTGGGATCACGTTCCTGAGGATTTATCAAAACAGCGCACTCAGCGTCGATGGCGCACAAGCAAAGAACATGATATTCGGGGCCGTGCTGGCTTTCGGTGCGCTGTCGATGTGGACCATGTACGCCGTTCTCAATGCGCGTTACCTAAAGCGTAGCCAGATTTCAAGCGTGGTCTGGGCGCAAGCGATGGGTCTTTGCTGCCTGCTGCAGGTGGGGATTGCTATTTCACTATGGCTCGTCCTACACGAGCAGCCTGCGCTGCTGTTTCAATCGATGGGCAGCCACGAGCTCAGGGTGAAATTCCTGGCGGGAATTCTTGTGCTCGGCGTCGTGGTGTCGTGGTTTTCAACACAAGTCTGGAACAGGGTTTCTCGAAAGCTGCCCGTCACGGTAGCTGGACAATTGCTCGTTGTGCAAAGCCTTGCGGCGATAGCGTACGGCAGCTGGCTGGATCGCCAAGTTCCAAACATAGTCGAGTTGATCTGCATCGTTCTGGTTGTCGTCGGTGTCGTCTGGGGTGTAAAGGTTGCCTATGAGCCGGACGCAAAAAGCCTCAGTCGTTTGCCCAAATGACGGGTACAGCCGACATACATGTAAAAATAGGACTCAGCCGCGCAAATACTGATACAACGTCTCGCGGCTGATCCCCAACTCGCGCGCGACCAGAGTTTTTTTCTCGCCGTTCGCGATGCGAGTTTTGAGTGCGGCCGCTTCGTCGGTTGAGAGTGCTTTCTTGCGGCCGCGATACGCACCGCGTTGCTTGGCCAACGCAATGCCCTCGCGTTGCCGCTCTCGAATCAAGGCGCGCTCGAACTCCGCAAACGCGCCCATGACCGACAACATCAGATTCGCCATCGGCGAATCTTCGCCGGTAAACATCAAGTGCTCTTTAATGAATTGGATGTGCACGCCGCGTTGTGTCAAGACTTGAACCATGCGGCGTAGATCATCAAGATTGCGCGCCAGACGATCCATGCTGTGCACCACCACCGTATCGCCGGGGCGCACGAACGCCATCAAGGTTTCCAGTTGCGGACGGTTCACGTCCTTGCCTGAAGCTTTATCGGTGAACACCCGATCCAGTGTCACGCCATCCAGTTGTCGTTCTGGGTTTTGGTCAAAGCTACTGACCCGGATGTATCCAATCTGCTGCCCTGCCATGTCTACCCCCTGATAGTGTCAGATTAGAGTTATAGACCATGGCGAGGAAGTGTCAAACGATGCGTTTTTGGACTCTATTCTGACGTGTTTTCGTGGGTAACCTGACAGTCAATCTGAGGTATGCCCTATCAGTACATTTCTGTAGCTTAAATCGGAGCGTTGTTTCATGTCTTAACGTACGTTTTTTTCCGTTTCGTGAGTTGACCCCTACAGTGTCGCGAGCCAATACCAAGGGTTGTCATTGGCTGGCTTAAGTACTGGTTTCTCTGCTGAGTTCATCGTGGTGTCTTTCAGAATACCCATCCATTTCAAACCAACTTAAACGAATTGGCAAAGCTCACGCCTAGTCCTTCTCCCAGTTTTTAACCCCAGGAATTTTCACTTGATGTTCGTCGTAGTTACCGGCTGCCGCACCCGGGTGGCAGGCGCTGCAATCGCTCAGACTTTTCAGTTTGGGATTATTCACAAACACTTTTTTGGGGACTTCGTGGTGCATGCTGATGATGTAGCGTGTTTCTGTGAGCCGCAGCGGCGCTTCCTTGCCGGGCAACGATGCCATCACGCGCGCGCCGCGTTTGTTTTTGCCATGATCCGCCGCGTTGCTGACCAGGTATTGCGTGATGGCGGTTTGCGCCTCGGCGCCAAGTTCGGCGTTCTCGCCGAAATGTTTGTTGAGTCCGGCCATGATTTTTTCCCAGGAGGCGGCGGGCAGGAAATAAGCTTGATATGGTGTATGGCAGACGCCGCATTCCTTTTTATGTAAAGCTTCGGCACCGGCTTCCGGTGAGTCCGCGCTGTGCGCTGCGCTCACAGCGGCGGTTAACGCGAATCCCAGACCAATCTTCAATACACGGCGGGGTAGCAGCATGGCGAAATCCTCTTTATGTGATGCCGCGATCGCGGCGGGAAACTGAACAATTACTGACTGCGAATAAACAGCAAGAAACCGCCTTTTTCCGGTGGCGTGCATTCGCGGCCCAAAACCCAGGTGCAGTTGCGCTTGAACCACTTTTCGATGTTTTTGGCGTCGGTGAGGCGCTCCTTGTTCACGGACGGCGCGAGCGGATCAATCGCCTTGCCGGTGGTCGCATGCTTGCCTTTGGCTTTGAGATCCGTGGTGTGGCAGGTGCTGCAACTGCGCTCCACGCCGGGCTCGTCTTTGGGCGCAGGAAATTTTTTGCTCCACATCGTTTCCGCCCACTTCGCATCCTGAAGTGGAGCTCCGGCACTTTGATAACCCGCCAGCAATTCATCGACCACCGATGCGGCGTGAGTATTTTGCGCGGCGATGAGCAGGCTGGCTAAGACGAGAACAAGTCGCACGCAATCTCCTCAGGGCGCCGGGCGGGTTAACTCGGGCAGGCGCATGCCTGAATCCTCGAACATGCCTTGCTCCGCATCCAGATGGCAGGCGCCGCAATTGATCTTGGTTTTTATTTTTGGATCTTTCCAGTACGCCGCGTCGATTTCCTTGTGCTTGCGTTTCCAGTAACGGGTTTCAATGATATGTTGCGGCGCCTCGTCAGGTGCCACCGATGCATTGACCTTGCGGGCCGGTTCGCTCAATCCGGATTCGGCGGCGTTGGCGACAAGGAAGCGTGTGATGACTTTTACGGTCGCGTCGTCCAGCCCGAGCGCTTCGCCAAAATGCTGGTTCTGTTCATTCATCATTTTTTGCCAGGAGCGTGTCGGCAACAACGTCGGATGAAACGCGAGATGACACTCGCCGCAGTCCTTGCGCCAGACGGGATCATCCGGCAGCACCTGACCGACGAATGGAACATACGGTTTTGCTGCGGATTCGACCAAGTAACCGCGAAAATAATATCCGGCCGAGCCCAGCACCAGGATCAGCATGGCCACGCCGATCACACCTCGCCTCAACACTCCCGGGTGGTCCGCAACCGCCTCCTTGCGGCCGGTCAACATCGCCCAGACCAGATTCTCTTTGTGCACCAAACTTTCAACTATGACACCGGCGATGTGCACAGCCACCAGCGCCAGCATGCTCCACGCAAGCAGCTCGTGAAAGTTCCGCGCGGCGATGCCAACGTCGTAGCTAACAATATGCCGCAGCGGACCATGCGCTTCCTCGCCGCCCAGCACCAGCAGGCCGCTGATCGAAACCAGCAAGCCGAGTGCGAGCATTAAAAATATTGCCCAGCCGCCGATGGGATTGTGGCCGATATGGCGTGTGGCGCTGCCGGTCAGCAGGCCTTGCAGGTACGCATACACCGACGGCCAGTCATGCGCGAAGGTGCGGAAACGCGCGTAATGCGTGCCCACTACGCCCCATACGAAACGAAACAGCAGTAACGCCAGCAGCGTGTAGCCGCAATAGACATGCGCGTAGAGGTAGCGGTTGTCATCGAAGGTCAGAAACGCGCCGCTGAAGGCGAGCACCAGCAGCCAATGAAAAATCCGCGTCGGCAGGTCCCACACCAATGAAGCAGGCAAGCCGGAATTTCCAGGTGGGGCCATCAATGCAAATCCATATAGCGATGCGTGGCGACCTAGCCTAAGGCAGCAGTACCGCTGCTGCAACAATTTGCATCCTTAAGTCCTTGCGTGCACCGGATCGCGACGTAAATATTCGCCTCAACTTGCCGATACCATCGGGGACAGCGGAGCAGGCTGTGGAAGCTTATGTTAACAATTAAATCAGGTGCGATGATCATGCCGGATACCGGTTGGAGCTGGATGGCGAAATATGTGCTCGGCATTTTTTCAGCACTGGTGCTGGGCGTGATTCTGGGCAGCCTCACGCTCTTCAAGGGCGCGACGCTGGGCGTGCCGAATCTCACTGCCGCGACGCTGGTGCAGTTCATTGCGCATGCAACGGCATTGTTGACTTTTGCATTGCTCGGTCGGCGCGTGGCCGTGAAGCTGCGTGCGGGTGGCCAGCGGTTTGCCGCGATGGCAGATATCACCATTGCATTCATGACGCTGGCGCTGGTCGGGGTAGGTTACGTCGTGCTGTCCAAATTTATCGATCCCGTTACCGCACATGACGTGAAGCAGATGATCAACTGGACTTTCATTGTCAGTATCGTAGCCGCCGCCACCTGGACCGGCTGGGCACTGTTCAGTGGCGGCGACGCCCTGATGGCTGCGCTCAAGCTGGCGCTCTCCGGTAAATCCGAATCCGGCAGCTGATGGCGCCAAGCATAGAAGCATAATAATAAACGCCAGCAGGCGGGCTGATATATTTGTCGAGACACGCAACCACGTTACGTTTCTTATCGCTGCAATTGCGTTCCTGATCACTCATTTCCTGAGTTGAAGCACGGCGCGTTTTGTTTTTCCCCCCTTCACTGCAATAGCATTGGGATGCAATCCCATCTCTAGCTCCTCAATCACTACCCATTCCAGTTTTTCGCGGCGCGAAACTTTTGCGGGCGGTATGAGCCAGTAAAAACCTAGCGTATCGTCCCTTAAATAACTTCACAGTTAAGCCGCCTTCTTTTTTCCTCGGGGCCGGGTGGATCGGCATTCACTAACACGGACTTAAACCTTGAGCAGCGAGGACACACATAAGCCGGGATTTCGTCATGGCTGAGAGCATTGATCCTAGAAACGGCAGTTGACCGCTGCAAGGCATAAGCAAGGGCGGTTTCAAGTCCCAAGTGCAAAAAGTGCAGCATGATGCTGCTTAAAGTCGAAAGCGTCAGGTATGAACAACTCGGCGGGACACTTGAATCCGAGTGACTTGCGCGGGCGAGTG